>ONOV01000152.1 GCA_900319505.1 uncultured Erysipelotrichaceae bacterium | reverse complement strand
CCGATGTACTGGATGGCGGACTCATTGTGTGTACGACACATCAATTGTACCGGTATGTCGGGGCGTTTGATCTGCTGGTGCTGGATGAGCCGGATGCGTTTCCTTTCCGGGGTGATCCGGTTCTGCATGGCATTGCCCGCTCTGCCTGCCGGGGCCATACTGTGTATCTGACCGCTACCCCGGATGAGGAATTATCCCGAAGGGTAAAGGAAGGCAGTCTGCTTTGTCTGCGGCTGGATCAGAGGCCGCATGGTGCCCCGCTGCCGGTGCCGCAGGTGAAGCTCTGTATGAAGGGGACGGCGCTGCTCTTTCTTGTCAGATGGCTCAAAGCTCATGATACCCATCCCCGGATCATCTTCATGCCAAGCATTGCCTCAGCACGCAGGATGTGCCGGTTTCTGAGGCTTTTCGGACGCTGTTCCGTCTGTACTTCAAAGTCAAAGGATCGGGATGCTCTGGTGGAACACTATAAAAAAAGGAAGAACGGGATTCTTGTGGCGACAACGGTAATGGAGCGCGGGGTGACGATCAAAGACTGTGATGTATGTGTGTTTCATGCGGACAGCGGGGTGTTTGATGAAGCGGGTCTTGTACAGATGGCAGGCAGAGCAGGAAGAAATTTCGATCATCCGACCGGGGATGTTCTGTTTCTGTGTCAGAAGCGAAGTGAAGCGGTGGAGAACTGTGTGCGACAGATTGAAAGGAGTAATGATGCGGTGTCTGTTATGTCATAAGGAGATCGGCTCGGACAGTATGAGAGATCTTCTGTTCCGGGATGACGTGCTGTGTGCTTCCTGCCGCAGTGATTGGCAGAAAGCACACAGGCAGTATGTCTTTGAGGGGGTGAAGGCGGAAGCACTGTGGATATATGAAGGGGGATTTCGCAGCTGTCTTATACAATATAAGGAAAGATGGGATGAAGCTCTGGCTCCGGTGTTTCTTTATCCCTGTCGGAATGAGATCAGAAGAAAATATCATGGGTGTGTGTTTCTTCTATTGCCCAGCAGTAAAAGAAAAAGGGAAGAAAGAGGATTTTCTCACCTTGTTCAGATGATCGCATGCACGTCTTTGCCCTGGCTTGAGCCGTTTGAGATGATTGAAGAGATGTGTCAGAAGGGAGAGAATCCTTCCGGCCGGAGGAAGATGGAAAAGAATATCAGGCTGAAGGAAGGCATACAGCTGCCGCATAAGATCTGTCTTTTTGATGATACTTTGACAACCGGGGCTACGATGAAAGGGGCATTAAGGTGCCTGAAAGAGAAAAAACACGTGAGAATCCTGACGGCAGGGATTTCATTGGAAAATGTGGAAAAAATGTGAATGATAGAAAAGCGGCTCTGAAATGGACTTTTCAATAGCGGATATAATATAATAACCTCGCTGTTTGCGACAGAAAGAGAGGCTATTATGGCTAATTTTCTTACGAAGATATTCAATGAAGACGCAAGAAAAGTAAAAAAGATAGAAAAGAAGGTTCAGCCGATTCTGGACCTGGAAAAAGAATACAGGGCGATGAGCGATGAACAGCTCAAGGCCAAGACACCGGAGCTGAAGCAGAAGCTGGCGGATGGGGCAACGCTGGATGATATTTATGTTGAGGCGTTTGCCACAGCCAGAGAAGCGTGCTGGAGAGTGCTGGGACAGTTCCCGTACAAGGTACAGCTGATGGGTGCGACCGTCATGCAGGGCGGTGATATTGCCGAAATGAAGACTGGTGAAGGTAAAACCCTGACCAGTGTCATGGCGGTATATCTCAATGCGCTGAACGGACAGGGCGTACACGTTGTGACAGTTAACGAATATCTGTCGGAACGTGACTATAACTGGATGGGACCGATTTACCGTTTCCTTGGCTTAACGGTCGGTCTGAATCTGAGACAGCTGACCAAGGCGCAGAAGAAGGCTGCCTATGCCTGTGATATCACATATACAACTAACAGTGAGCTTGGTTTCGATTACCTCAGAGACAACATGGTCATCCGGGTGGAAGACAGAGTACAGAGAGGTCTGAACTATGCACTGATCGATGAGGTCGACTCCATCCTGATTGATGAATCCAGAACACCGTTAATTATTTCCGGCGGATCCAAGCAGGTTGCCAACCTGTATCTGCAGGCAGACCGCTTTGTCAAGAAGCTGAAGAAGGATGTCGACTTTGAAGTTGATGTCAAGACAAAGACCGTCAACCTGACCGAATCCGGTATTGATAAGGCAGAACGCGCCTTCCGGGTGGAAAACCTGTACAACCTGCAGAACACCCAGCTGCTCCACCACATCAATACTGCACTTAAAGCAAACTATGTCATGGCAAAGGATGTCGACTATGTAGTCGATACTGAAGAAGATGAAATCGTTATCGTCGATCCCAACACCGGCCGAATGATGAAGGGCAGACAGTGGTCTGACGGTCTGCATCAGGCAGTAGAAGCCAAGGAAGGCATCTCCATCAAGCAGGAGACAAGCACCCTGGCGACGATCACCTACCAGAACTTCTTCCGTCTGTACAATAAGCTTTCCGGTATGACCGGTACTGCCAAGACCGAGGAAGAAGAATTCCTGGAAATCTACAACATGTATGTTGTGGAAATTCCGACCAATGTACCGGTTATCCGTGTTGACTATCCGGATGCGGTATTCGGTACAAAGAAGGCCAAATTCAGCGCTCTTGTCAATGAAGTCGTGGAAAGACATGCGACCGGCCAGGCGATTCTTGTCGGTACCATTGCCGTTGAAACATCTGAACTGATTTCCAAGTATCTGAAGGAAAGACATATTCCGCATAACGTATTGAATGCCAAGAACCATGCACGTGAAGCGGAGATCATCGCCAATGCGGGCCAGAAGGGTGCGGTTACCATCGCTACCAATATGGCCGGCCGTGGTACGGATATCAAGCTCGGGCCCGGTGTCAAGGAATTAGGCGGACTCTGCGTGCTGGGTTCAGAACGCCATGAATCCAGACGTATTGATAACCAGCTGAGAGGCCGTGCCGGCCGTCAGGGCGATCCGGGTATGTCCCGTTTCTATGTTTCCGTACAGGATGATCTGATGGTCAGATTCGGTTCTGAACGGATGGAAGGCCTGTTCAACTCCCTGGGCGATCAGGCTGTTGAAAGCAAGACCGTATCCCGTGCCATTTCCAGTGCACAGAAGCGTGTCGAAGGCGTCAACTTCGATGCCCGTAAACAGTTGCTGCAGTACGATGATGTCATGCGCCAGCAGCGTGAAGTCATGTACCAGCAGAGAAACTTCATTCTGGAGAATGATGATGTCAAGGATATCATCCAGCAGATGTTCAAGCGGGTGGTGTCTGATGTAGTCGGTTCTCATGTCAATGCCGAAAAGACCCAGGAAGTGGATGTGGAAGGCGTGATTGAGAGTCTGAACAATATTGGCTTCAAGGATATTGTGAAGAAAGAAGATCTCGAGGAGCTTGATTTCGATCAGATGAGCAGCCTGATTCTTGAAAAGGCATGGAACTATTATGAAGAAAAGACCGCACCATTCCGTCCGGCCTTCCAGAAGGTTGAGAAGGAAGTTGCGTTAAGAACGATTGACCGTGCCTGGTCCAATCACATTGATACAATGGATAAGCTGAGAACGGGTATCGGTTTAAGAGGCTATGCCTCCAAGAACCCGCTGCAGGCCTATGTTGAAGAAGGCTATCAGCTCTTCCAGGATATGACCCAGACCATTGCCCAGGAAATTGTTGCCTTCTGTATGAATGTCACCATCCGTACGAAGGAACCTGAGAATAAGCCGGCCGAACAGAAGGCCAATGCGTAAGAAGGAGACCAGATGGAACTTTACGAAATGAAACAGGGCACTGCCCGCAGCCAGGCTAAAATGGAGCAGCTTGGCGACTCTCTTTGACCTCGCGTCTAAACGTGAACAGATTGCCGAAAACAATAAAAAGATGGAAGCACCTGACTTCTGGAATGACCAGAAGAAGGCGCAGAAACTGATCAAGGAAACCAACAACATGAAAGCCCTGACAGATACCTGGCAGGAAATTCATGATGAACTGGAGGAGCTGGCTGAAGGCATTAATGAGCTTTCCGCTTCCTTCGATGATGACATGAATGAACTGATTCAGGAAGAATACCAGGATGTCATGGGTAAGATGGACAAGTTTGAGATTCAGGTCCTGCTTTCCGGTCCGTATGATGACCATAATGTCATTCTGAGCATTCATCCGGGTGCCGGCGGTACAGAGGCCATGGACTGGGCTTCCATGCTGTACCGGATGTATACCAGATACTGTGAGAAGAAGGGCTGGAAGATGGAGCTTCTTGACTATGAAGAAGGTGAAGAAGCCGGCCTCAAGACCGTAACATTGAAGATTGCCGGCAATATGGCCTATGGTCTTCTCAAGGGTGAAGCCGGCGTACACAGACTCGTCCGTATCTCTCCGTTTGATGCCAATGCCAGAAGACATACGTCTTTTGCGTCTGTGGATGTCATGCCGGAGTTTGAAGATGATCTGGAAATTGAGATTGATCCAAATGACCTCGAAGTCATTACGATGCGTTCTTCCGGTGCCGGCGGCCAGCATATCAATAAGACAGACTCAGCGGTCCGTATGACCCATAAGCCGACCGGTATTACAGTGTTCTGCCAGACCCAGCGTTCCCAGCTGCAGAACCGTGAAACATGCCTGGCGATGCTGAAGTCGAAGTTATTACAGCTGAAGATCAAGGAACAGGAAGAAAGAGCTGCTGAAGTCAGAGGTGAAGTCAAAGCCAATGAATGGGGTTCTCAGATCCGTTCCTATGTCTTTGCGCCGTATACCATGGTCAAGGATTTAAGAACCGGGTATGAAGTAGGCAATATCCAGTCCGTCATGGATGGTGAACTGGATGGCTTTATTGACAGCTATCTGCGTTCCCAGATCAAGAGCGATAATGGCAAAGCAGCTTGATTATATTGTGAAAGATGATGAAAACGGTCTTCCTGTGAAGACCGTTTTATCGCATTGCCTGTATCTTTCAAGAAGAGAGATTTCCCGGCTGAAGTTTTCCCATGGCCTTTTGATCAATGGACAGAGCGTCCGGGTGACGGAAGCGGTACATGCCGGGGATGTGATTCATCTTGTCTTTCCGGAATATGACACGGCCAAGGCTGAGCGGGTCATGGGAAAGCCGGATATCCTGTATGAGGATGAGGACCTTGTGATTGTCAATAAGCCTTCCGGCATGCCGTGCCATCCTTCCCATGAACACCTGGATGATGATATGGGAACCTTACTGACATCGTATTACCATCATGCTTTTCCGATCCGGGCAATCGGAAGACTGGATAAGGATGTGTCCGGCGTCATGTTATATGCCAAGAACCAGCCGGCGGCCGCCCGTCTGTCCCGGGAAAGGAAAGACGGTGTGCTTGAAAAGCAATATATTGCCATTGCCCAGGGTATTTTCACAAAGAAGAAGGACAGGGTCACCTATCGCCTTGCCAAAGTGCCGGGACGCAAAGACAGGGTCATTGATGAAAAGGGGCAGCTGTGTATTACCGATTATGAAGTTGTTCAGGAAGTGAATGGACTTTCCGTAGTGAAAATTCATATTGTGACCGGCAGAACCCACCAGATCCGGGCCGGCATGGCGTATCTTGGTCATCCCTTAGTGGGCGACGGGCTTTATGGCGGGGATACGGCCAGGCTGAACCGGCCGGCCCTTCATTGTGAACAGCTGACATTGAAACAGCCTTTTACAGGAAAGACAATTTCTGTCTCTGCCGGGCTGCGTGCGGATATGCAGGCACTGCTTGTGGTACGATAGCGGTATGAAGACAAGATGTGACTGGGCGGACAGTACAGATCTGCTGCGCGCATACCATGATACAAGATGGGGCAGGCCGTGCCATGATGAGAAAGAGCTGTATGCCATGCTTGTGCTGGAAGGCATGCAGGCAGGGCTCAGCTGGGAGCTGATTCTCAGACGTGAGAAAGGCATCCGCGAAGCATGTGACGGGCTCGATCCGGAAAAAATCATGTATTATGATGAAACAGAGGAAGCGAGGCTGGTTCAGGATGTACGCATGATCCGCTCCCGTGCCAAGATTCATGCCATGGTGACAAATGCTGCCGCCTTTGAGAAAGTGAAAACAGAGTGGGGCAGTTTCGATGCCTATATCTGGCATTTTACAGAGGGAAAGGTGATTGATCATCATCTCGAAAATGAACAGGATATGCCCTCACGTGATGCATTGTCAGAAGAAGTCAGCAGAGATCTGAAAAAACGCGGGTTCAGATTCTGCGGGCCGGTGATTGTGTATTCCTATCTGCAGGGAATCGGCGTGATCAATGATCATCTTGTAAATTGTGCCTGGAGGTAAAGAAATGAAAATCAGAAGCAGCAGAGTATATATGGAAGGCAGGTTTGTACCGGCCTGTCTGACACTTGAAAACGGTAAGATTACCGGTATTTCACAGGAAACAGAAGCGGACGCAGATTATGGGGACAGAAGGATTGTCCCGGGATTTATTGATGTGCACTGCCATGGGGCGTATGGGTTTGATACAAACTATGCGGATCCGGCCGGCCTGCGCATGTGGGCAGAGAAGATTGTCTCAGATGGTGTGACGTCCTTTCTTGCCACAACCGTAACGGAAAAGACGGAAGTGCTGATGAAGGCTGTCAGGAATGTGGCGGATGTTGTCAAAGAAGGGTATGAAGGAGCTCATATCCTCGGCATTCATCTGGAAGGACCGTATCTCAATGTGGAAAGAAAAGGAGCCCAGCCGCCGGAAGCTATTGTCAAAGGAACGCCGGCTTCCTTTGAAGCCCTGCAGAAGCAGGCAGACGGTCTGATCAGGATTATCACTCTGGCCCCGGAATGCGATGAAAACCATGCCCTGATCCGCTATTGTGCCAAGCATGGTGTAGCTGTTTCCTTAGGTCATTCCAGTGCCACCTTTGAAGAAGCACTCAGCGCTTTCCATGATGGGGCAAAATCCATCACGCATACTTTCAATGCCATGCCCGGCCTGCATCATCGCAAGCCCGGCCTTGCCGGAGCAGCCCTGCGCTTACATGATCAGTACAGTGAGATCATCTGTGACTGCCACCATGTCAATGCGGATGTGCTGAATATCTTCTTTACCTGCAAGGATGCGGATAAAGCGGTGATGATTACAGACAGCCTGATGTGCAAGGGGCTGCCGGCCGGAACGAAGTTCATGTTCGGCGGTCATCCCTGCCATGTTGCGTCAGATGGACTGGCGTATCTGGATGATGCGGATGGCAGTATTGCCGGTTCCACCCTGCATACAAATGAGGGACTCAGAAATCTGGTGGAAAAGGCGGGTGTGCCGTTTGATAAAGCGATCCGCTCCTGCACGAGCAATCCGGCAGGTCTGCTTGGCATGGATGATGTCAAAGGAAGAATCTGCTATGGGTATGATGCGGATCTCTGTGTTCTCAATGATGACTATACGGCAGCTGCGACGTATGTATCCGGTGTCTGCCGCTATCAGAAGTGAAGAATTGTGCACCTTTCTGTTCTGGAAAGGTGCTTTTCTGTTTATATAATATACAATGTGTCAGAAATATTGATGAATCCGATAAAATGAACAAAAGTCATTTATTGTGTATTTATTATACAGATTGATTATGTAAAATAGTAGCGCAGGAAAGAGAAGGAGAATGCGTATGAGCCGTTTGACAGAGAAAGCACTTGTTTCAAATTTCAAGAAAATGACGGAACGTATGCCGATCGAAAAGATCACAGTCAGTGAGCTGTGCCGGGAATGCGGTATTCAGCGGCAGACGTTCTACTATCATTTCCGTGATATCAGAGATCTGGTAGAGTTCATCTATTCATCTGAGATGAAGGATGTGCTGAAGGATAACAGAACATATGAGACATGGCAGGAAGGCATGGCTGCCATCCTGAAGGCGATTCGGGGGGACAGTTCTTTCATCAATGCCACATACCGCAGCCTGACCAGAGATCAGCTGGAGAGTTTTCTGTATTCGCACATTAAGGAACTGCTTGTGAATGTGCTGAAGGAGCTGGCATCCGGGCATATGGTCAGAGAGGATCAGATCAGCCGGATTGCGGATTATCATAAGTATGCTTTTGCCGGTGTTGTTCTGGACTGGATCAAGAACGGTATGAAGGAAGAGCCGGAGGAAGTGACCGCACAGCTGGAAACTGTGATTGAGGGAAGCTTTCTGGAAGCGATCCGCCGCTATGAAAATCAGAACCGCCTGGAAAAACTGGAGGCACAATAAAACCCGCTGGCAGAAACAGCGGGTTTTTGCATGTCAGGGAGGGCAGACTTCTTTTCCCGCAGCTGAAGCAGAACATGCGGGCATGCGGTTCAGCCTTATCGTAAACCGTGCAGGAAAAGGGTCGGAAAAGAATTATATGCAGGAACGGCCTGTTCTGTTTCAGAAGGAAATCTGCTTTCCTGCATCAGATATGTCAGGACAGGAATGTATCAATCTGATGAAGTCCATCAGTATTCCAGGTAAATTCTGGCACTTTTGCCTGGAATGGTGATGGTAGCACAGCCATCATGCCGGTAAGGGGTATTCTCTGGATCAGTGAAGTCTGTTTTGCCATGCCATGTATTTTCATCAGATGCCAGCAGGAGTTTGAGCTTTGCAGTAGTGGACCAGGTGTAGCGGTTGGGCAGAGCACCTGTGTTCATGATGAAGACAATCGTCTGATTGCTGGACATGCGGCGGTAGCTGTAAATGCATTCCTGCACTTTGTCCGCATCAATCCACTGGAAGCCTCTGTCATCATAATCCCATTCCCAGAGGGCGCTGTTTTCCAGATAGATGTGATTGAGCTTCATGATATAGTGATGGAAGGCATCATGGATCGGATATTTCAGCATATTCCAGTCCTGCTGTCTTTTTTCATCCCATTCTCTGAGCTGCCCGATTTCATTGCCCATGAAGGTCAGCTTCTTGCCCGGCAGTGTATACATGTAAAGATAGAAGGCACGGGCCTGATCAAACTTGCCTTCATACAGATCGCACATCTTATTGACGATGGATGCCTTGCCATGGACGACTTCATCATGACTCAGCGGCAGGATGAAGTGATCACTGCCGGCATAGGACTGACGGAAGGTGAGCTTGTGGTAGATCTCTGATCTGTACCTGGGATCGGTCGCAAAGTACTTGAGGGTATCATTCATCCATCCCATGTCCCATTTGTAGTCAAAGCCAAGGCCGCCCGCATCCACCGGATCGGTGTCATGCGGGTATGTGGTGGAATCTTCCGCAATCAGGATGACACCGGGATGTCTGATCTTGAGATATTTGTTCATATGGCGCAGAAATTCAATGGCGCCTTTGTTTTCACCCCGGGAAGTATCCCCCTGCCAATACAGCAGATTGCCGACCGCATCCAGGCGCAGGCCGTCGAAATGATACTGGCTGATCCAGAAATCACAGGCAGACTGCAGGAAGGAGCGGACTTCCGGGCGGGCATGCATGAAGTTGTTGGAACCCCATTCGTTGCGGGCCCCATCCGAATACGGATATTCATAGATGGCTGTGCCGTCATAATTCCAGAGGGCATAGTCATTGACCGCAAAGTGGACGGTCACAAAGTCCAGAATGACGCCGATTTCAGCCGCATGGCACTTGTCGATAAAGGTACGCAGGGAGTCCGGGTCGCCGTATCTTGATGTGGCGGCATAGAAGCCGGTTGCCTGATAGCCCCAGGATGCGTCGCTCGGGTATTCGGTAATAGGCATGACTTCCACGTAGTTGTAGCCGTTTTCCTTGAGATAGGGGATGAGCAGATCAGCTGTTTCACTGTAGGTGTACCAGCCGGTATCAGATGCATCATCCTTCTTGCGCCAGCTGCCCATATGCATTTCATAGATGTTCATGGGCCTGTTCCTGCGGGCATCCGCAGTGCGCATCCATTTATCATCATGAAATCTGAACTTTGACATGTCATAGATGCGGGATGCCGTGCCTGGCCTTAATTCAGCCCAATAGGCATACGGATCGCAGTGATCAATGAAAGAACCGTCCTGGTGATAGATACGATACTTGTACATCTGTCCTGACTTTGCCTCAGGCAGGCAGACTTCCCAGAATTTGCCGTCATAAACCCGCTTCATCGCCGTCTCTTTCCAGTTATTGCATTCCCCGGTAAAGGATACTTTCAGAGCATGCGGGGCATAGGTGCGGAACGTTACACCGCCCTTTTTCTCCACATGTGCGCCGAGATACTTCCAGGCCTCAAATTCATGGCCGGAATAAAAATAATATAAATCCATGTTTCAAACGCCTCTCTTACCTCAATATAATAAGAAGAGAAAGGATTTAAACCACTAGAATCAGACAAGTGTCGGAATTTAAACATGTGTGGTTGAATTGTAAAAAATGACAGATGCAACGAAAAGCAGATCACAGCGTGCTTTACTGAATGCATTTCTGGAAATGCGGGCCGGCATTCCGCTGGAGAAGATCAGTGTCACGGCCCTGTGTGAAAAGGCGGATGTAAACAAGTCTACCTTCTATGCCTACTATCATGATGTCTATGAACTGAGTGAAGAAATGCAGAAGGAAGTGATTGACCGCATTGCCTCTACCCTGCCCCTGCATGAAAGCATGCATGATCTTG
>ONOV01000169.1 GCA_900319505.1 uncultured Erysipelotrichaceae bacterium | reverse complement strand
GCACACACTCTGCAGTCCCGATCACTTTCTTCAATCTTGTATTCCAGAATCAGCGGCACTTTTCCATCCACTGTCTCTAGAAACTCTGCCAGAGTCGGCACTTTCTCTTCACTGTTCAGAATATGAAACTGCATCAGCTCTTCACAGGTGTAATCCGGGATCTTTCCCTTTACCGGTCTGTTATCTCTGTCTCTTAATGTTCTTTTACAGGCAAAGTCATGATGCAGGACCGGGATACCGTCCTTAGTCAATTGAATGTCTGTTTCAATACCGAAGCCTGCTTCAACAGCTTTACGAAAAGCAGGCATGGAGTTTTCCGGGGAAATACCGGCATTGTCAAAAAGACCGCGATGGGCAAAAAGCTTCTGTTCTTTCATGACACTGGCATAAGGATGTCTGCGCAGAGCAGGACAGATACAGAAAAGATACAGAATCAGAATGACTGAGAGCACGATCATCTTAATGCGGCCAGTTCTTTTTTATAGTCAGTAAGGATTTCGGCAAGCTCTGAGAGAGAATGCACATTGCATACCTTTACCTTATAGCGGGAAGAAAACGGCATGCCGGCAAGATAATAGACAGCCATGCCCCGCATCATACAGATGCCGCTGCGCTCTGTTTCACAGGCACAGAGCTTCTTGGCATAGTCATAACAGAGATCGAGTCTTTCTTCATATGTCGGTTCTGTATAGGAAGTATGATTTTCTTCTGCCAGTATTTCCGTAATGAAATACGGCCGGCCAAGAAGGCCTCTGCCGATCATGACGGCATCACAGCCGGTTTCTTCCTTCATGGCTGTAAAGTCTTCTGCGGTACGTACATCCCCATTGGCAATGACCGGTATGGATACAGCCTCTTTGACTTTACGGATCCAGGAACGGTCGGCCTTGCCGGTATACATCTGTGATCTGGTTCTGCCATGTACGGCAATGGCATCAAGTCCTGCCTGTTCCAGGGTCCTGGCAAAGGAAACACAGTTGATATGTTCCCTGTCCCAGCCAAGGCGGATCTTGGCTGTTACGGGACGGTCGGTATGGTTTTTGACAGCTTTGACAATGGCTGCGGCTCTTTCCGGTTCCTTCATCAGATAGGAACCGGAAAAACTTTTAATCACTTTGGCAACCGGACAGCCCATATTGATATCAATGATGTCGCAATGGGTATGTTCAGAAAGATATTCAGCCGCTTCACCCATCGTATCCGGATCAGAGCCGAACAGCTGTAATGACACCGGCCTTTCACTTTCTGTCATCCGGCACATGTCGAAAGTCTTGCTGTTATGAAAATGCAGGGCTTTATCCGATATCATTTCCGAAACACATAAGCCGGCCCCATAGTCATGGTTCAGCTGCCTGTATACCGGATTGGAAATACCGGCAAGAGGCGCTGCCACAATATCATTGGCAATGCTTACTTTTCCGATGTTCCACATCTTTCCTGCAGGATCTCCTTCAGCTCATCCACCGAATACACATACTTCTTCTCACAATAAGCACAGGTAATCTCAGCCGGCTTTCCTTCCGCAATCATCTCTTCAAGATCACTCTTTCTAAGTACGGCCAGGGCATCATGATAGTGTTCTCTGGAACAGCCGCAGCAGTAGCGTACCGGTTTATGGGCCAGGATCCTGGCTTGCGGGAAGCAGGTCATGATAATTTCATCTGCGCTTAAGCCTTCATGAATCAGATCAGTCATCGGCCGCAGATGCTTTGTGACTTCTTCTACTTTGTCGACAATGTCATCGCCCGCATCCGGCAGCAGTTGAATAATCAGACCGCCTGCCGCACTGACGCTGCCATCCGGTTCCACCAGAACCCCTACAGAAACAACACTTCTTGTCTGTTCACTGATGGCATAGTAGTAGGCAAAGTCCTGTCCGACTTCACCCGTCTGGATTCTGACAACACCGGTAAAGGGCTCTTTCAGTCCCATATCACGGGTAACCGTGAGATTGCCATTTGTACCAATGGCCCCGCCGACATCAAGATGGCCGTCAGCTCGTGTCATATAGAGATGGGGATCGCTGATATAGCCTCTGACATCTCCTTTGCCATTGGCCTG
>ONOV01000219.1 GCA_900319505.1 uncultured Erysipelotrichaceae bacterium | reverse complement strand
CTCCTTTAATATGACAAAAACATTTTTATTCCTGGTACTTGTGCTGGCGCTGTTCTTCCTGCTTGCATATATAAGAAAAGCGGCGGGAAATGCCAGACTGTATAAGATGCTTGGTATGCTCAGGGAAGGAAAGTACAGCGATGTGGAGATCCTGGCTACCAGTACTTCTTCCCGTCTTCTTCTCAGCACCTATTCCATTCAGCAGATTCTGCTGCAGAAGGCAGTTCTGAAGAAAGATACAAATGATGTCAATAGAATTGTCACCCAGCTTGAAAAAATGAAACTGACGGATCAGATGAAAAAAGATATCTATCTAGAAGCTTTCAATTATTATGTTCCGATGAATGAAAAGAAGAAGGCAAAGAGCTGTGCGGAGAAGATCAGAAAGCTGAATGGCTTTGATGATACCAAGCGGGTTGTTTCTCTGATTGAACAGGTAGTGCTTGATGGAAAGACAGAAAATCTGCAGGAGCTGATTCATCAGTCTGAACAGGCAGAAGGAACAGAAAAAGTCGGCCTGGAAGGGCTGATTGCCCAGATCTATCAGCATCTTGGAGATCAGAAAAACCAGCATAAGTATATACAGAAAGCACAGTCTGATCTGCGTCTGATGCAGACAAAGCAGGCAGGCTGAGTTCTGTGCAAAAGTACGAAAATCAAATACGAGATTCATTCAAATGAACCTGTTGAGTGAAAGCGCTTAACTCTAAAATACGATTATGGAAATGCGGGATGGCTGAATACAGCTGGTCAGGCATCAGGCATCGAAATAACAGAAGTGAAAATTACTGAAAGGGGTAAAACAAATGATTTTTATCAGAGCATTGCTGGTTGGTCTGATTTACTGGCTGGCCATGGGTCGTGCCAACTATTTTTTCTCATTAATGTTCCGTCAGCCGCTGCTGCTGGGCGTTATCTATGGTGCTTTATATGGAGATGTACATGCCGGTCTGATGTATGGCGCCAATATTCAGCTTATGTATATCGGTGTTGTAGCCGCCGGCGGCAATATTCCGAATGATCCGGCTCTGGCGGCTTCGATTGCCATTCCTGCGGCAATTGTGAACGGCCTGGATTCAGGTGCGGCGATTGCCATTGCGGTACCGTTCGGCGTCATGGGCGTTATGGTAAACAACCTGCGCAGAACGATCAATACAATGTTCCTTGCCACAAAGGTAGATAAGTACATTGAAGAAGGCGAATACAAGAAAGCACATAAGTATCAGTTCATCATTCCGTGGCTGATCAACGGTGTCATGTATGCCATACCAGTATTCCTGATCAACCTGATTGGTCCGACGATGATTCAGAAGGTCATTGAAGTCATTCCGACATGGCTGCAGAACGGCATTGCCAATGCAGGTAATATGCTGCCGGCATTAGGTTTCGCGCTGACGCTTGTTGTTATGGGCAAACAGTATATGCCTTACTTCCTGCTGGGATTCTTCATTTATGCAATTACCGGTTTCTCCATGCTGACAGGTGCGATTATTGCGTTTGCCCTTGGCATGATTGTTGAAAGTGTATCCAGCAATAATGCAAACGCACAGGCTGAAGGAGGTGCAGAGTAATGTCTGAAACAGCAGAAAAGGCCGTTGAAACAACGGAAAAGAGAGTAATTACCAAGTCTGATCTGAGAAAAGCATGGTGGAGATGGATCCTTGCCGTTGAAGTCCCGGTCTGTTTCGATCGTATGCAGGCGCTGTCCTTCGGCTATGCGATGGATCCGATTATCGACAAGCTTTATAAAGACAATCCGGAAGGCAAGAAAGAAGCTTATATCCGTCATAACTCCATGTTCAATACAAACTGTGACTGGGGCTCTATCATTCACGGTATTGTCATTTCCATGGAAGAGCAGAAAGCACTCGGCAATGATGAAATTGATGATGAAGCAATCCGTTCCATCAAGCTCGGTCTCATGGGTCCTCTGGCTGGTATCGGTGATACCTTCGACCAGGGCATTGTTGTTACCCTGACACTTGCCATTTTCACACCGCTTGCCCTGGATGGAAACTTATGGGCTGCGTTCATGCCGTTCATTATTTTCGAGGCGTATGCATTCACTGTTTCCTGGCTGCTGATCAAGCGCGGATATGAGTTAGGCCGCAAGTCTGTATTCACAGTCCTCAAATCAGGAAAACTGCAGTCAGTGATCCGGATAGCATCCATTGTAGGTACATTCATGATTGGTGCACTGGCAGCTTCCTATGTCAAGGTAACAACCCCGCTGACTTTCAGCTCCGGTTCTGAAACAAAGAACGTTCAGGATCTGCTTGACGGTATTCTGCCGAAGCTGCTTCCGTTCATTGTCACCATGGCAATGTACCGCTACATCCAGAAGAATGGTGCAAAGTATATCCGTCTGATCATCTTTACATTCATCATCTGCATTGTGCTGACTTTCATCGGCATTCTCTGATTGCAGAAAGGAAGTTTGAATATGATTGATCTGATCCGTGTAGATACAAGAGGCGTCCATGGCCAGGTAATGACCCAGTGGGTTCCCAAGTTCAATACAAAGCATATTGTCTTCATTGATAACAAAACAGCCAAGGATGACTTCATGTCTGAAGTCATCAAAATGGCCATTGCTCAGCGCAAGATCAGGGGTGTGATCTATAACGTGGATAAGGCGGTGGAAAACCAGGAAAAGTTCAGTGCTCAGGACAGCACAATGGTGGTGTTCCAGCATATTGATAATCTTTATGATGCCTATAAAAAGGGCCTTAAGATGCCTGCTGTCAATATCGGTACCATCGGCGGCGGTCCGGGCAGAAAGGTTGTTGCACCGCAGGTTTCACTCAGTGAAGAAGAAGTACAGCAGCTGAAGGAAATGAATGATAACGGTGTCGAGATCTACTTCCAGACAACACCTGACTATGAAAAGCTGTCATTTGCGGATATTCTGGCAGCTTATAACAAGTAAGGCATAATCATGACGAAAGTACTGATTACGCCAAGAGGCTTTGCTAAAAACGGCCTGGAATATGTAGCAGAAATGGAAAAGGTCGGGATTGAAGTACATTATAACGATACAGGACTTCCCTATACGGCAGAGCAGTTTCTCGCTCTTGCCAGGGGATGTGACGGCATTATTGTCGGTGTAGATAAGATGGACGCATCTGTTCTTGAACAGCTGCCTGATCTGAAGGTTATCTGCAAGTTCGGTGTCGGTACGGATAACATTGATCTGAATTACTGTAAAGAACATAACATTTATGTGGGGCGGACAGTCGGTTCCAACTCCCGTTCGGTTGCGGAGCAGGTTGTTGCGTTCATGTTTGCGGATGCCAAGAATCTGGCCTATGAATTCAGAAGTGTGAAATCAGGACTCTGGGATAAGAAACAGTCCATTGAAATCTATGACAAGACATTAGGTATTGTTGGATTCGGTGCAATCGGAAAGATCATCGCAGATTATGCAAACGGCTGCGGCATGCATGTGCTGGCCTATGATGCTTTCCCGATCAAGCCGGAAGATGCTGAAAAGCATCATGTTATAGTAACTGACTTCGATACTATCGTGAAGACAGCTGACTATATCACAATTCATGTGCCGCTGCTGGATTCAACTCGCAATATGTTCGGTACAGAACAGTTCAAGGCAATGAAGAATACAGCCTGCCTAATCAACTGTGCAAGAGGCGGAATTGTCAATGAAGATGAACTGTATGATGCCTTGAAAAACGGGGATATCCGTTCAGCCTGCTTTGATGTGTTCACCCGAGAACCCCAGAGCAAGAACTTCAATCCGGAAGATTTCAAACTGCTGACCCTGGATAACTTTGAATTAACCCCGCATACTGCTGCCAGAACAAATGAAGCAGATGTCAGAACCTGCCAGATGTCATCTGAGATAATAATAGAACATTTACGGGCTCTGTGAAACGGTATAAAATTATCGTTGTTAATGTGAAAATCCGCTGTTTCAAGCGGATTTTTTTGAGGATGCACACATGATAATAGAAGATGTTTTTAAAGAAT
>ONOV01000149.1 GCA_900319505.1 uncultured Erysipelotrichaceae bacterium | reverse complement strand
TATCCGACCTGTCAGAAGACGTGATCAGAGAATATATTCAGGAACAGGGAAAGAAAAGCGCGGCTGACCCTGCCTGAGCTGCCGCTAAAGATGAGAATTTTTTATAGGCTCAACCCGGACATGCTTTCCTTTTACACTCAGATCAGCAAGCCGGTTGAGAATATCCGGATCATCTTTGAGAATGGTAACAGTACTGTAGTTATCCTGAATGTCCAGGACACCGATTTCCCTGAAGTCATAGTAAGTACAGAGTGCGCCGATGATATCCTTCGGGCGCATTTTCTGTTTCTTTCCCGCTCTTAAAAGAACAGTCGTTACAGCCGGTGCTTTCTTTTCCTCTTTCATAAGAGGCCTGGAAAGATCAGCTTTTGTTTCTTCCGGCATGGTAAATGGCTGACAGATTCTGAGCAGACTTCTGCCGAGCGGTGAGAGCGTATCCTGGGTGTTCATCAGAACCAGAACAGTACCGGAATTGAACTGATGCGCGGAACGGCCGGAACGATGAATGAAAGAGGCATAGTCCTGCGGCAGGTCATAGTGAATGATGTGAGAGACATCCGGCAGATCCA
Organism: uncultured Erysipelotrichaceae bacterium; assembly: GCA_900319505.1. Classification (GTDB taxonomy): domain Bacteria; phylum Bacillota_I; class Bacilli_A; order Erysipelotrichales; family Erysipelotrichaceae; genus Bulleidia. The sequence goes on along the minus strand of ONOV01000149.1, from coordinate 6,242 downwards.
GGCCTCTTTCCGCTGCGTCTGTAGCGATCAGCACTCTGATCTTTCCCGACCGGAATTCATCCATGATCCTGAGCCGGGTCCGTTCCTGATAAAATGAAGAGAAAGGGGATGAGAGTATATCATGATGATTGAGCTCGCTGGCAAGTTCGTTTGTCTCATCTTTGTATTTCACAAAGACGATGGCTGAAGTGATATCAAGATGGGTCAGAAGGCTGACCAGTGTTTCTTTCTTCTGCTCTGTCTGAATGTAATACGAAGCAAGTCTTGTATTAAGCCGGGTCGGATTCATGACAATATCCATGTATTCACCCGTCATGAAATCACGTACATCCTCATTGACAGTTGCAGAGAAAAGAGCCATCTGGCAATGGCAGTGCATCAGTACTTCTGCCGTTTCTTCTTTCTGTCCGGTAGAGAGAATCTGATCTGCCTCATCCAGAACCACAAGTTTCAGTTGAGAAAGATCCAGTTCTTCCTGCTGGAAAAGATCCAGCAGTCTGCCCGGGGTTGCCGTGATCACCTGTACACCCTGATGAAGCCGGTTGATCTGCTTGCGGATGGACAAGCCTCCGACAAGGGCAGAAGAATGAATGGCAGTATAGGCGGACAGCCGTTTTGTTTCTGTTTCTGTCTGTAAAGCCAGCTCACGTGATGGTTCGATGATCAGCGTCTGGATATGGCGGTCTGCTGGATCACACATTTCAAGCGCCGGGATCAGAAAAGCTGCTGTTTTGCCAGCTCCGGTCTCCGCCTGTACAGCAAGCTGCTTTCCGGTTAAAAGAAGCGGAATGCATTTTTCCTGTACCGGGGTCAGGGTTTCATAGCCGCATTCATGCATGGCTTTTGCAAGGGAAGGTTTAAGATGGTATCTGTTCATAGTTTTATTGTAGGATGATGCGCGGAATGTTTCATCCTTTTTTATATATGAAGGGTTTTGATGTAGAATGCAGTAAAAGGTATTGATTATGAAAGAAGATACGATTGCAGCAATTGCCACAGCGAATGCCATGGGAGCAGTATCCATGATACGTATTTCCGGACCGGAATCACTGACGGCAGTAAGCCATCTGACAGGTAAAGATTTAACAGAAGCGAAGGGTTATACCATTCACTATGGATTGATTCATGATGGAGAGGAAGCGGTAGATCAGGTGCTGATCAATGTGTACCGGGCACCGCGTTCCTATACCGGAGAAGACAGCGTAGAGATATGCTGCCATGGCGGTTTATATATTACAAGAAGAGTTCTGTCGCTGGTACTCGGAGAAGCTGGCATCCGGATGGCAGAACACGGTGAATTTACTGAAAGGGCGTTTCTCAACGGCAAAATGGACCTGGCTCAGGCAGAGAGTGTCAATGATCTGATCCGGGCAGAGGATGAGAACAATGCCAGAAGTGCCCTGCATGCGCTGGAAGGTTCGGTTAAAAAGGTTCTGGATCCGCTGTGTGAAGAACTGACTCAGATGATTGCCAATATTGAAGTGAATATTGACTATCCGGAATATGATGATGTACATCAGCTGACCAAAGAAGAAATTCTGCCGGCGGGCCATCGTTTTCTGAAGGAAATTCATACACTGATAGAAACAGCGAAAGCTTCCATTGAAATCAAAGAAGGTATTGATACAGTCATTCTCGGCCGTCCAAACGTTGGCAAGAGTTCTCTGCTGAATGCACTGTTGAAAGAAGATAAAGCGATTGTTACGGATGTGGCCGGCACAACAAGAGATCTAGTGGAAGGACGAGTCAGACTGGGCGGCATTACCCTGAATCTGATCGATACGGCCGGTATTCATGAAAGTAATGATAAGGTTGAACAGATCGGCATTCAGAGATCGCTGAAAGCACTGGAAAAGGCGTCGCTTGTAATCGTTGTTCTGGATGGGTCCGAAGATCTGACGGAAGAAGATGAAGAGCTGCTGAAGATGACAGAAAACAGACAGCGTATTGTTGTTTATAACAAGAAAGATATTGCACATACAGAGCATGCTTTATCCGTCAGTGCCGTCAATGGGGATATTCAGTGTCTGATCGATGAAATCGGGAAGATGTATGAAAAAGGTCTGATTGCCGTGAAGCAGGATACGCTGAACAATGAAAGACAGATCGGACTTGCCATGCAGGCGGAGAAATCCATGCAGGATGCTGTCAATGCTCTGGAAGAGGGGCAGGAACTGGATCTGATTACGATTGATCTGGAAGATGCCTGGCATGATTTGAGAGAAATTATGGGAGAGGGCAGCAGAGAAGATCTTCTGGATGAGATCTTCAGCCGTTTCTGCCTGGGTAAGTAATATGCATTATGTAGATACACATGCACATATCTTTGATGAAGCGTTCAAAGATGACTTTGAAGGTGTTGTAGACAGAGCGGTGCAGGCACATGTAGACAGAATGCTGATCATCTGTCTGAATCATGAAGACACGATGCGTTCTATTGATTTCTGTCAGAGAGATTCCTATCGTTACAAAACAGCCTGTGCAGTTTTCCCGGAAGATGTGGGAGAACTGACAGACGAAAAATGGAATCAGTTTCTGAAAGATGCAGAGCTGAAAGAGGTATCCGTTCTAGGTGAAATGGGTCTGGACTACCATTGGGAGAAAGATCCCGGCATCAGGAAAAGACAGCGTGAAGTATTCACGGCACAGATGGATCTGGCAAAGAAACTGGATAAGCCGGTGGCTGTACACAGCCGGGATGCGATGCAGGATACATTTGACATCATGAAGGCACATCACCATAAAGGACTGCTGCACTGTTTCTCAGGCACAAAGGAAATGGCAAAGGAATTCAATAAACTCGGCTATTATATTGCTTTAGGTGGGGCACTAACCTTTAAAAACGCAAGACATGCAGTAGAAGTCGCTTCTGCGATTGATGAAAAATATCTCCTGACCGAAACAGATTGTCCCTATATGGCACCGGAACCGGTCAGAGGCACCCGTAATGAACCTTCTAACATCCCTTATATTCTCCGTAAGATGGCAGAAGTCAGAGGTGTTTCAGAAGAGCATATGGCGGATACGGTCTATGCCAACTATGAGAGGTTTCTGAATGGAGAATAAGAAAAGAATTCAGGAAGTCATTGTTGTAGAAGGAAAGAATGATACTGCCAATCTGAAGCTTTACTATGACTGCGATACCATTGAGACAAATGGAACGCACCTTGGAAAAGAGGTACTGAATCTGATCCAGAGAGTACAGCGGGCAAGAGGCGTTATCATCTTCACAGATCCGGATGCCCCGGGCAATCAGACCCGTGCAAAGATCAATGCGGAAGTCGATGGATGTAAGAATGCCTTCATTGATAAGAAAAAAGCCAGAACCGCAAAGAAAGTCGGTGTGGAACATGCGTCCTATGAGGCGCTGGAAGAAGCGTTATCCAATACAGTGACGATTGTAAAAGAACCGACAGAAAGAATAACGATGATGGATCTGTATGAACTGGGACTGAATGGAAGAAGCGACAGTGCAAGAAAAAGAGAAAAGGTCGGCAATACCCTGCATATCGGCTATGGTTCCGCAAAGGCCATGTGCCATCGCCTGAACTGCCTGGGTATCAGCCGCACAAAGCTGGAAGAGGTACTCTCATGACAAGATACATATCAACGCCATCCCGGACTAAGGAAATACTGGAACAGTACGGCCTGCATGCCAAGAAGGGCTATGGCCAGAATTTTCTGGTTGATCCGGTGATCGTGGAAAAGTGTGCGGAAGCGTCACATTGTGAAGGCGCTGTGATTGAGATAGGTCCCGGCATTGGTTCTCTGACGGAACAGCTGGCCCTGCATGCTGAGCACGTGACAGCGTATGAAGTGGATGAAGCGCTGAAGCCTGTATTAGCAGATACACTGTCACCGTATGACAATGTGGAAATCATCTGGCAGGATTTCCTCAAGTGTGATCTTAAAGAAGTAACCGGACGTCTTGAAAAAGTATACGGTTCCGTGTCTGTCTGTGCCAATCTGCCTTACTACATCACTACACCAGTTCTCTTCAAGCTCTTTGAAGAAGCTTCAATCCGCTATATTACCGTGATGGTTCAGAAAGAAGTAGGAGAAAGATTTGCGGCACTGCCGGACAGTTCCGCTTACAGTACATTGAGTGTGGAAGGACAGTATCTTTACCAGGTAAAGAAGCTGTTCAATGTGCCGGCCAGATCGTTTAATCCCTCCCCGGCAGTCGATTCTGTCATTATTCAGTTTTCCCGCCGTGATGATGTACAGGAATCACAGGAAGAGACAGCGACTTACTTTGCTTTTCTGAAAGGCTGCTTCAAACAGAGAAGAAAAACGATCTACAATAATCTGAAGGAATATCTGCAGGATGGCACAAAGGCAGATGAAGCACTGCAGAAAGCAGGTATTTCTCCAAAGACAAGAGCACAGTCCATGGGACAGGAAGAACTGCGCAGACTCTACGAGGCTTTACGATGAAAGAACGTGCATATGCGAAAATCAATCTCTGTCTGAATGTCAAAGGCAGAAGAGATGACGGTTATCATGAGCTGGAAATGATCATGGTTCCGGTAGACTTCTATGATGTGCTGGAAATGACACCGGCTGAAGAAACAACCCTGTGCAATAACCGCAGCTATATTCCGGTTAATGAGAAAAATACGGTGATCAAAGCAATCAATGTGCTGCGCAGCCGCTATGGCTTTGAAAACGAATTTGCCTGCAAGCTGCAGAAACACATTCCGACCCGTGCCGGACTGGCGGGAGGAAGTGCTGATGCGGCAGCAGCGATCCGGATGATGAACCGGATGCTGAGACTGAATATGACGCTGGATGAAATGATTGACTGTGCCCGGGAAGTTGGTGCGGATGTGCCGTTCTGCATTCAGTCGAGACCGGCCTATGTACAGGGAATCGGGGAAAAGATCACTCCGTTTGTCTGTCATCCTGACTTTGAACTTCTTCTGGTTAAACCCAGAAGAGGTGTTTCCACCAAAGAAGCTTTTTCATTATGTGACTCCACCGAACCGCTGCACCCTGACTGCATGAAGATGCATGAAGCACTGGTGCAGAATGACTATGATGGTATTCTTAACAGTCTGGGCAATTCTCTGGAAGATGCAGCCCTGCAGCTGGTTCCTGAAATCAGACAGGTTAAAGAAGGTCTGAGACAGCTTGGCTTTGACGGCGTACTGATGTCCGGGTCAGGCAGTACAGTGTTTGGTATTACGAAGAACCATCAGCTGGTAGAAGAAGCAGCCGATCTCTTCCATACCCATAAGCTTTTTGTCAGAAAGACAAAAATTCTGGTTCGCTGAACAAGACGAAAAGGAGAATGCAGGCATGGCATATCCATACATGCAGTCTCCTTCTTTTTTTTACCTGTAATACACTGCTTCAGGCGTTTTCATCAAAGAAGGCAGCGACACGTTCGACAACGGTATGACCGATATCCTTATAGTTGTGAATTTCATGCCTGTAGCCGCTGTACACCTGTGTCTTTACCTTATGATCTGTGTCATGAAGCCACTTGTCAACAAGATACGGTCCTGCACCATAAGAACCGAACGGATCCTGATCGCCGGCAATACTGTAGATCGGCAGATCATGTGGAACCTTTGCCGCCCATTCTGTCCCTTTGACATCGTCAATCATTTCCAGGAAGTAGAGGAATGACTGATTTGTGGTCGGCTTTGTAAAAGCATCAAATGGATCATAGGCGTGGTCATACTGTACATCAGGATCAGAGCAGATCCATTCATTGCCGTATTTGATTTCACCGCATCTTTCACCCATCCAGCCCATGGCAATACCTAAGGCATTGGCATCAGTTTCTTTTGCTTTTCCATTGGCAATATCTTCTTTCAGCATTTTTTCTGCTTCCGCCGTCGGAAAGTCGCCGCATGTACCGCAGATGGTCGCTGCTTTCAGTTCATTTCCCCATCTGGCCATGAATTCTCTTGTGATGACAGAGCCCATGGAATGGCCGAACATGAAGTAAGGCAGATTTGGATATTTCTTTTCCACTTCTTCCTTGAGAAGCTTTTCATCTTTCACCATGGTTTCAAATCCGCCGTCACCCCAGTCACCCCAGGTGTTGTTGACGATAGCTGTCTTGCCATGACCGACATGGTCATCACAGGCTACGATATAGCCTGCTGAGACATACTGGGCAATCATCAGCAGATACCTGCGGGCATGTTCACCGAAGCCATGAACCAGCTGAATGATTCCCTTAGGCTTTGCCGCCGGCACAAAAATCCAGTACTGGACCTGATCACGGC
>ONOV01000175.1 GCA_900319505.1 uncultured Erysipelotrichaceae bacterium | reverse complement strand
TCACCATTGAGTATGGTGATGTATATGATGGTCAGAATGATCAGTCTCAGCTGACGACCATTGCCAATCAGATTGCCTCAGATCAGGTGGATGCGGTCATTCCGATCGCTACCCTGGCAGCCCAGACCATGGCAGCCAGCCTGAGTGACACACCGGTTGTCTTTGCGGCCATCTCTGATCCGGAAAGTGCGGATCTGACCGGCATTGATAATGTGACCGGTACATCTGATGCTTTGAATACAGATCAGATCATGGATATGATGTTTGCCCAGAATCCGGATATCAAGACAGTCGGTTTGCTGTATTCCAAGTCTGAAACAAACTCTGCCAAGCCGATTGAAGAAGCCAAGGCATATCTGGATGAAAAGGGTGTCAAGTATGTTGAAGCTACCGGCAATACAACTGATGAAGTGCAGTCCGCTGTTTCTACACTGATTTCACAGAAAGTAGATGCCGTGTTCACACCGACGGATAATGTTGTCATGGCAGCGGAGCTTTCCATTGCGGATACACTGGCTGAAGCCGGTATTCCTCACTATACAGGTGCGGATTCCTTTGTCAGAAACGGTGCCTTTGCCACTTGCGGCGTCAACTATACACAGCTTGGCAAGCTGACAGCTGATCTTGCCTACCAGGTTATGACCAAGGGTATGGATTCTCTGGATGGATTTGAGCTGGATGGTACAACGGCCAGGGATGGCTACTATGTTGTCAATGGTTCCATCGTTACCGTCAATACGGAGACAGCTGAAAAGGGCGGCTTCAAGTATGATATGTTCTCTGATTATGGAGAAGTAAACGAAGTCACAACAACAAAAGACTGAAGACGCTACAATAGATAAGACCTGAGGCAGCTGAGGCTGCCTTTTGGCGTGAAGAGGAGGACGCATGCAGTATATCGTACAGACGGCCCTGGAATTGGGGGCCATATATGCGCTGGTATCGCTGGCGCTGTTTCTGAGTTTTCGCATTCTGAATATCGCTGATATGACCACAGACGGATGTTTTGTGCTGGGGGCCGCAGTGTCGGTGTCCTGTGCTTCGGCCGGTCATCCGATCCTGGGTATCTTCATGGGCATGCTGGCAGGAGGAGCAGCCGGGTATGTAACGGCATTTCAGCAGACCCATATGGGCGTGCCGGATATTCTGGCCGGCATTATTACTAATACCGGTCTCTATACCATCAACCTGATGGCCATGGGATGGCGTTCCAACCATTCTCTGCTGAAGGATGAAACGATCTTTACCCTGTTTCACAAGACCGGCATCGGGGGCAACTGGTATCCGCTGGTGCTTGCAGGTGCGATTACGGCAATTGCCATGATCCTGATGAAGCTGTTTCTCAATACAAGACTCGGTCTTTCCATCCGGGCAACCGGTGACAACCGGGATATGGTATCTGCCTCTTCCATTGACCCCAGGTACACCATTACGGTAGGCCTTGTCGCTGCCAATATGATGACCGGCTTAAGCGGGGCGATTGCCGGACAGTTTCAGAAGGCGGCGGATATCAACTCCGGCACGGGTATTGTGGTTGTCGGGCTTGCCTGTCTGATCATCGGTGAAACGGTGATCAACGGAAAGAAATCCATCGGGCGCAATATTGTTGCGGTTCTGATCGGCAATATCATCTACCGTTTCATCTATGCCATTATTCTCAGAACCGGTGTGGTGCCGGTTGAGTGCCTGAAGCTGATGACAGCGATTGTGGTTGCGCTGGCCATTGCGGCACCGACCCTGCAGAAACAGGCGGCCTATCGGGCCAGAGCCAGAAAGGAGAGATAAGATGCTGAAGATAGAAAATCTTTCCAAGACATTCAATCCCGGTACGGTCAATGAGAAAAAAGCACTGGATCATGTGGATCTGACGGTGGAGGATGGTGAGTTTGTCACGATCCTCGGCAATAACGGTGCCGGTAAATCAACATTGTTCAATGCCGTATCCGGCAGCTTTCTGTGTGATGAAGGAAAAATTATCCTGGATGATGTCAATATGACATACTGGCCGGAATACAGACGGGCCAAGGTCATCGGCAGGCTGTTTCAGGATCCTTTAAAGGGCACCGCACCCCATATGACGATTGAAGAGAATCTGGCCTTAGCTTTCCTAAGAGCCAACAGGCATACCAATCCTTTTTCCCATATTAAGGAAAAGGAAAGAGGGCAGTTTCGTGATGCTTTGAAACAATTGGATATGGGCCTGGAAGATCGGATGGATGTACCGGTCGGTACGTTATCCGGCGGTCAGAGACAGGCTTTGACGCTGTTAATGGCAACGATTGTACCGCCCAGGCTGCTGTTGCTTGATGAACATACCGCAGCTCTGGATCCGGGCGCGGCGGATAAGGTCATGGCATTGACAAAACAGATTGTAGCGGCGCATCATACCACTTGTCTGATGGTTACCCATAACATGCATCAGGCAATTGATACTGGAAACAGAATCCTGATGATGAAAGACGGGCATATCGTATCAGATATCAGGGACAAGCATGGTCTTACCGTAGAAGATCTGCTGGCGCGTTTTCATGAAGGAGCAGGTGAGGAACTCGATAACGATCGTATTCTGTTATCGGATAAGTGATGGCAAAAGAAACAAAAACAAATGCAATGCGGATGCTGGATGCGGCTGGAATAGACTGGAAGCTGCATACCTATGATGCGTCTGACGGTCATATTGACGGAGCTGCAGTAGCCCGCAAATGCGGAGAAGATCCCGAACAGGTGTTCAAGACACTTGTCACGGAAGGAAATGACCGCAATTTCTATGTCTTTGTGGTACCGGTGGAAGAGGAACTGGATCTTAAGGCATGCGCCAGGGCGGCCGGGGTCAAGAGTGTGGAGATGATCCATGTCAAGGACCTTTTGAAGACGACCGGCTATATCCGGGGCGGCTGTTCGCCGATCGGCATGAAGAAGAAATTCAAGACGATCTATGATGAAACAGTCATTCTGTTTGATACGGTGCTTGTTTCAGGCGGAAGGATCGGTACGCAGGTGGAAGTAAAGCCGGATGATCTGTTAAGACTGACAGACGGCATTACGGCAGATATTACCAGAAAGTAGTGT
>ONOV01000148.1 GCA_900319505.1 uncultured Erysipelotrichaceae bacterium | reverse complement strand
TGATACTTCTCTGCCACCCTTTCCGCTAAGCGGAACATCATGCGCCGCATCAATGTAACAGCATAGGGATCGCCGGCGGCTTTATAGATGGCAAGCTGAGTTTCCGTAAAATTCAGCATATGAACGGTAATGTGGCCCTGATAGACACTCATGAGCCGGGCCAGCTGAACAACCTTGTCACGGGCAGCCTGGGAAGTATAAGGCGGTGAAGCAAAGTGCACCGCTTCGACGTCCAGTCCTCTTTTCATCAGCTCATACGCTGCCACCGGACTGTCGATGCCGCCCGACAGCATGAGCAGCACCTTGCCGTTGATTCCAGTCGGATAGCCGCCTGCACCAGGGATCTTATCCGAAGTGATGTAGGTGCCGTCTTCATGTACTTCTAGCCGGATCATCAGTTCAGGCTGATGCACATCCACCTTGAGATCCGTATTTCTTAAAATCACTCCGGCAATTTCACGATTGATGGAATCAGATACAAACGGGAAGGACTTGTCATGCCGTTTGGTGACAATCTTGAATGTCTTCTTATCTGTCTCCTGGGCAATGCGCAGGCATGCCTTTTTCATCTCTTCCATGTCCGCCGGCACCTTCTCCGTAAAGGAGAAGGAAGAAATGCCGAAGACCCGCTGCAGCTTTGTCCTGATCTCTTCAGGATCTTCTTCATTGAGTTTGATGTAGATCCGATCATGTGTTCTTCTGTAGGTCAGATCCTTATAGTCTCTTAAGGCAAAGCGGATGTTCTTTTCCAGCTTTCTGATAAAGTCTTTTCTGTTTTTTCCTTTTGTACTGAGTTCGCCATAGCGGATCAGTACGGTATCATATTTCACCATTTCTGTGGTTCCTTTCATCTGACTGCCTAACCATTATACGTGATACAGAGAAGGAAAATCCACCTTCACTGTATAGTATGATCCTGATGCACAAATACCGTCACCCGGTCACTGACCTGAACGTTATAGGACTTCCTGCACACGCATGCCAAGCAGGCACTGTCGATATCGATATACAGATCAGCCGTCAAACTTTCCTTTCCGGTTTCCTGTGCCTTGGTATACTGTTCCACAAAACCGGCGGAAATCGCTACCGCTCCTGCCCCGAGAAGCGATATGACAATGGCCATGATCTTACCGGTAATGGTAATCGGATAAATATCGCCATAGCCTACTGTCAGCAAGGCGGAAACACTCCGCCATAGTCCATCGAAAGCATTGCGGAAGGCTTCAGGCTGGGCCGCATGTTCAGCGCTGTACATGCATAGGGAAGCTGCCAGCATCAAGCACCCCTGCAATGAATACGGAAGAGAGAATCTGGTTCTTCTTTTCCTTCAGTACCTGCACGATGAGGTTGAACGAGTCAACACTTGCATTGATCCTGAAAAGATGAAAATCCTGACCACCCTCAGCATCCGGAATACAATAAAGCCGGACAGGAAAAACAGCGGTACAATCGTCAGCAGCTCAATCATTCCATCAAAAGAGAAAATGAACCTGACAACTGCCTTTCCCCGTGTCTCATCCGGATACAGATAATCCGCAGTCCAGATCCTCAACGCATACTCTACGCGGAAAAAGACGCAAATGTCTCCAGAAACATGGCAAGTATATTCAACACGATGGCAATCACCAGCACCACATCAAAAGCCGTACTGATGAAATCAGAACGGTTGGAAATCTGGATCATGTCGAATACTTTGTGCCGGGTCATACGATCATTATAAAACAAAAACGATGCGTTTCACTGCATCGTTCAGATATGGATATCAGCCAGCGAATACTTCGCAATGATATCTTTCAAAGCAGTGAGGAATGCATCGATTTCCTCAGGTGTATTCTTTTCGGATAAAGATACGCGGATACAGCTGTTGGCCCGTTTTTCATCAAAACCCATGGCTCTCAGAACATAGCTCGGGTTGCCTGATCTTGAATCACAGGTGCTGCGGGCGCTGACCATGAAGCCTTTCTCATTGAGCGCATTCTGCATGACTTCACTGGGAATCGGCTCATAGGAGAAATTAATGGTAGAGACGATACCGTCAGCCGGGCTGTTGATCTCAATACCTTCAATCTGCTTCAGCCCGGCAAGCAGTCTTTCCCTGAGGGAAGCCACATAGCTGTGGTACTTCTTTCCTCTTTCCAGCGCAAGCCGCAGTGTTTTGGCAAAGACAATATCCGCCGGACTGTTGGCGGTACCGCCCCGCAGGCCCTGTTCCTGTTCACCGCCGTTGATCAGCGGCAGCAGATCCACATAGCTCTTCTTCACCAGAATCCCGCTGCCCTTTAGGCCATTGAACTTATGGGCGGAAAGAGAAGCCGCATCGATATTCTCAAGATCCAGCGGAACCTTGCCGACCGCCTGGGTCATATCCACATGGAAGAAGGCATGGGTTTGCTTTTTGATATAGGAAGCGATGTCCTGAATCGGATTGATCGCCCCAGTCTCATTGTTCACATACATGATGGATACAAGTGCCGTATCTTCACGCACTGCCTTCTTCACATCTTCTATCTTCACCCTGCCGTCTTCATACACCGGCAGATACGTCACATCATAGCCGAATACATCATGCATCTGCTGGCAGGCATTGAGCACGGATGAATGTTCAACGCAGGTTGTGACAATATGCTTATTCTCAGGATGGGCAAAGCAGATTCCCTTGATGGCGGTTGTATTGGCTTCAGCGGAACCGGAAGTATAGATGATCTCCTGCGGTTTCACCCCAAGCAGATCCGCCAGGGCACGTCTTGCCTTTTCCATCATCTGATGGACCTGCATGCCTTCATCATATAAAGATTCTGAATTGACATAGTATGTATCCAGAATCTTCTCATAGGTCTGACGCACCTCCGGATCCAGTTCGGTTGTGCTGGCATTATCAAAATAGACTCTACGCACCTTTTGCATTCTCCTTGATCATATGTTCATAATTGCCCGGATGAATCTTTTCCATGGTCGAAATGGCCATGGACAGAGCCTGGGTATATTCGCCATTGCGGAAAGCGAGTTCAGCCCGGGTCAGTTCAGAATCAATATCATCGTAGGTGGAACGGTAGCGGTTGCCGAAAACAATCGTATTTTCAGCCATCACAACGGTACCCAGGACATTGTTGACATCGTTGTAAAGCTTGTAGATGAATTCCAGTGCTTCCTGCAGCACCATGTTCACCGCCTGCATATTGATGGGGGTCTGAGCCATCAGACTTCTGATACGGGCAATGAGTTTCTCTGCCTTCTGCATATCGGAATCATATTTGGCCGAGATATTGGGCAGTCTGTACTGGGTTATCTTGACATTGATCTGAGCCAGGATGATCTGCAGCTTGATCAGCTGTTTGCTGGCACGGTCTTCATCCGAGTTGGCCGTGTTGATCTTCTTGACCATCTTCTGTAATGCATCATGGACATTGACTGCTTTCTGATGCAGCGCATCAAGAGATGACAGAGAGGTACTGGGAACAGCGCCGGAAGCACTGATGGCAGACATGACGGCAGGCTCCTGTTCCCTGATCTGATTGAACTGCTTTTCCCGCTTTTCAATCTCCCTGCCCATGCTTTCAAGACCGAACTTCTGAGAAGACCTATGATAGTTCTCTTTGATGTAGACAAGCGAACTTTCCATGTCGCTGATCATCTTTTCCGTATCTTCCTTCATGGTGCTCAGGGCATCGAAGGCTTCCGCTTCCTTATGAATGGTATCATCAAGCTGTTTGATTCTCTTCTTATAGGCATCAAGATTCGCTCTGATCCCTTCCATGTCGCCATTCTTAAGGCGCTTGAGATCATCTTTCAAAGCATTGGTCAGAGCAGCCAGATTTTCATTGACCTGGATATGTTCCAGATAAACGCCTCTGCTTCTTTCCTTGACGTAGTCATTATGCATTTCCTCTGCCATGCGGGGAATGACACCCCTTGCATCCTGCAGAAGATCAGGCATCTGTTCCGTCACGGCATCAATTTCATCAAGCGAGCGGCCGATGCTGTTAAGCTCATCATTGGCTTTATCAAAATCAGAGGAGTAGATCCATTCTTCAAAGGTGGAAAACATCTGTTCCGTGGAGCTGATCTTCTTTTCCATGTACTCCCAGCAGTAGGATAGATCACTGGAGCGTTCCTGGGCAGCACTCTTGAGCGCGCGGAAGCGGTTCTTATAGGCATTGACCTGCTGACGCTGGGCCACTTCCTCAGCCAGAATATTATCCAGCAGATCATTCAGGTGGCCGGCGTTGGCTTCAGCTTCTTTGAGTTCCGCATTCAGAGTGTTGAGCAGACCGTCAGCTTTCTTCAGTTTACCGGCGGAAATGTTATCCTGTACATCAGACAGATGCTCCGCAATCCTGCCGATGCTGCTTTCATAGCGGTCATAGAGTTCCTGAGCCTGTCTGACCTGGGCCAGCGTATCGCTGTTGATCTTGCTGAGGTTATTGGCCTTGTTCATTTTGAACTGAAGAGTCAGGTTCTTGATTTCATTGTATTTGTTCTGACAATCCGTCATCTTTTTCTGGAACTGTCTGCTTCTGGCTTTATTCACCATGTACCAGATGATTAGTATTACAACCACGACAGCGATCGCGGCAATCGTTCTTACATCACTTAAAACTTTCAGAAACTGATCCATTCCTGCTCCTCCACTCACATAGAAGTATTTTATCATAAACTTCTGTTTAAATTATTGCAATTCATACAGTCGTGATGATTGACTTGCTGAAAACATATGTTAATATATTCAAGCGTCAAATAATAGCAGCATGCAGAGTCGCAGTCAAAGCGTTATCAGCATCATACGATGAACAGGAGTAGCCTGCTGCAAGTGTGTGAAACTGTCTGTGATAACACCCGCTGTCAAGATGATCTGCACCTGTTGTTATTTACTTCGCCATTATAAGGAGGAAATAACACATGGCACGTTACACAGGACCGGTATGGAAAAAGTCCAGACGTCTGAGCTTCTCAGTTCTGGAAACCGGTGAAGAACTCAAGAAGAGAACTTATGCCCCTGGTCAGCATGGCCCGACCAAGAGAGTCAAGCTGAGCGGTTACGGAGAGCAGCTTCGTGAAAAGCAGAGAATCCGTACAATGTATGGTCTGAATGAGAGACAGTTTGCCAATCTGTTCGAGAAGGCTTCCCGTATGGAAGGCATGGCTGGTGTAAACTTCTTAGTCCTGCTGGAAAGCAGACTGGACAATGTTGTTTACCGTATGGGGTTTGCAAGAACCCGTAAGGCAGCCAGACAGCTGGTCAACCATGGCCATATTGAGGTCAACGGCAAGAAGGTAGATATCCCTTCCGCCCAGGTATTCCCTGGTGATGTTGTGGCTGTTCGTGAGAATGCCCGCAACATGAAGTGCATTGCTGAGTCCCTTGAATCCGACATTGCAAAGCCTGCATTCGTCGAAGTTGACAAGGACAACAAGAAAGGCACATTCGTTCGTCTTCCGGAAAGAAGCGAGCTCAACCAGGAGCTTAACGAGTCCCTCGTTGTTGAATACTACAACAGATGACGCTGAAGGCAGAACACAATGTGTTCTGCTTTTTCTTTTATCCCATATTAAAACGAGGCGGACACATTATCCGTCTCGTTTTAATATCGTTCTTACCGCATTATAATTCCCGGTCCGTTCAAACACTTCCGCACTTTCCGATGAGATGTATACGGTAATATCCTTCTCTTCCCCGCTCTCACTTTTAAGAAGAATCTCCGTCCCGGCATACGCATTTCCATCTGTATCCGTCATGCCGTAATAGACCGCATCGTTCTCATTGAACGTAACGGCACCGTCTTTGGCAATGGACAGCACTGTCGTACCGCTCTGGTATGTACCGGCAATGCTCATTTCATCTGCTTCCGGATGCAGGATATAGCCGATCGCAAGCATGATCAGCGAAGCAATGATCAGAATGGAAGCCATGGACCAGTCATGTGTATCTTTCCTTTTTTCTTTCAGAGGTGAACCGCAGTACACACAGTATCTGCTGCCATCCCTGTTTTCCTGATGACATACCAGACACTTCATTGTGGTTTCTCCATCACAATCACCTTGCTGTCATCATCAGAAGGATACAGAAAGATCTGATCCTCACTGTAGAAAAGCTTCGCATCCTGTGTCTTTTCAAACAGACCCCCGAAGAAATCATGGATCACATAGGTACTATCCTTTTCATAGGACAGCTTTCCCTCTTCCTGTTCATCCCATGTCAGGCCATCCTTCTTTACATCAAAATCGTGATGGAACACAACCAGCGGCACATCCATTTCACTTTCATAGCTGCTGTAATTCTGCCCATCATCCAGTACATACGTCCCATCACTTCTGAGGGACAGCGAGGCGGCAGTTCTGCCCTGGGCATCATAAAGAACATACATGCCCCTGGGATAAGGAATATGCCGGGCATGAATCAGCAGCGTAAGGACAATAACAGCACCCGTTACAATAAGTGACTTGAGCAGGCTGCGATGCCCTGCTTTTCTTTCCAATTTTCCATCCAGTCTTTTCCCGCAATAGGAACAGTAAGTTTCTCCGGGATGGATGGGTTTATGACAATAAGGACAGTTCATAG
>ONOV01000146.1 GCA_900319505.1 uncultured Erysipelotrichaceae bacterium | reverse complement strand
TCGCTTCCGTTGCTATGGGTGCCAACCAGATGCAGACCATCAAGGCATTCAAGGAAGCTGAATCCTATGACGGACCTTCCATCATCATCGCTTACTGCCCGTGCGCAGAACAGGGTATCAAGGGCGGCTTAGGCCACGCTCCGCAGATCCAGAAGAACGCTGTCAACTGCGGTTATGTTGCTCTGTATCGCTACGATCCGAGAAAGGAACAGCCTCTTACCATCGACTCCAAGGAGCCTGACTGGAGCAAGTTCCATGACTTCCTGATGAACGAAGCCCGTTACTTCAACTTACCGAAGATCAGAGGTGCTGAAGCTGCTGAAGCTGCCTTTGCCAAGACTCTGTCTGATGCACAGAAGCGTTACAGCAAGCTGGTTACCAAGGTCAACGACCAGAAGTAATTTCTTAAAGTTTCATCCAAACTGCTGTGTGTGATGCACAGCAGTTTTTTTTTGGTTATGGCGTTATAATGTTTAACAGGAGTATGCATAAATGAAAGTACTGCTTTATTTTGAAGGGGAAGATCTAATCAAGATATCCGGGATCGGAAGGGCCTGTGAACATCAGAAAAGGGCTCTGGAAAGCCAGGGGATTGAATGGACGGATGATCCGTTTGATGATTATGACATTCTTCATATCAATACCTATTCAGCCAACAGTGAGGCGGTGATTCATTCCGCCCACAGTAAAAACAGGCCGGTGATCTATCATGCCCACAGTACGGAAGAGGACTTCCGCAATTCCTTTATTCTGTCCAATCAGATTGCCCCGATCTATAAAACAAGACTTGTATCCCTGTATAACAAGGCAGATGCCATTATTACACCAACCCCGTATTCAAAGAAACTGCTGCAGAGCTATGGCATAACCCTGCCGATTTATCCGGTTTCCAACGGTATTGATCTGGAACGCTACAGGCCTGATTACGAAAAGATCAAAGCATTCCGCCGCTATTTCTCCCTCAAAGATGATGACCAGGTGATCATGGGGGTAGGGCTTCTGTTCAAGCGCAAGGGTTTACTGGATTTCATTGAAGTGGCCAGACGTCTGCCGCAGTACAAATTCATCTGGTTCGGTGATCTGACCCATATTGTGGTACCCCATGAAATCCTTGATGCCATTGACCATGCCCCGGAGAACTGTATCTTTCCGGGTTATGTCAAAGGACCGATCATCGAAGGGGCCTACAGCAGTGCCCAATGCTTCTTCTTTCCAAGCTATGAGGAAACAGAAGGCATTGTGGTATTGGAAGCATTGGCAGCCCGCTGTCCGATGGTCGTAAGAAATATAGGGGCATATGATCCCTGGCTGAAGAGCGGCCGCAACTGCTATATGGGGGAAAGCAATACGGACTTTGTGAGTCTGATCCAGGGCGTAGTTGAGAAGAAGCTGCCGGATCTGACCGAAGCCGGCTATGAAACAGCCAGGGAAAGATCATTGCCCGCGATCGGCCGTCAATTGAAAGAAATCTATTCATCAGTTCTTAAAAATTATTAATATTGTGTGAACAATTGCATGTGCATTGAACAGCAGGATTTGAAGAGGATATAATCACTTGTATGAAAGCAAAGCTGAAAAAAATCATCCACAATCCTGTTTTTAATGTTCTGTTAGTCGTAGGACTGACGCTTCTTGTCCTGTGGCTTTCATTACGCAATGACGGTGCTGAAATACTTTCTATTATTCGCCATGCCAACTGGCTCATGCTTGGTGTGATTGCTGCATGCATGGTGCTGGAGAGATGGATTCATGGCTGGGGGCTGGCGAAGGAGTGCCGGCTTTCCGTGCCGCATTATACAGACGGCCAGGGCTTTATCAATGCCTATACGGCAGGCTTATTCAACAACATTACGCCAAGTGCTTCGGGCGGTCAGTTTGCCCAGGTCTATATTTTCCGAAGACAGGGTGTGCCGACATCCGATGCCATCGGTGTGTTATGGCTTGATTTCATCATCTATCAGACAACGATGAGTCTTTTTGTCCTGCTTCTCTTGATTCTGCGTTTTCCTTATTTCTATGCTAAATATTCCCAGTTTTTCATCATTGTCATTTTCGGCTTCATGATCAATTCAGCTGTTATTTTCCTGTTATGGGCGCTGGCCACGCATCCGAAGTTCTACCGCTGGCTGACAACAAGCGGCCTCAACATCGGCTGTAAGCTTCATCTCATCAAGAACAAGGAAAAGACCAAGGCCAGCATTGACGGGCAGCTGGAACGGTTTGATCAGGAGATTGACATATTAAGAGCACATAGAAAGACGATTCTGCTGATTGCTTTAAGTGATCTGCTCAGGCTTGTCATTTACTACAGCGTGGCGTATCTTGCGGCGATTGCACTGCACGTCAAAGTTACGGCAGGCATGTATATTGACTGCGTTGCCCTGGCTTCCTTTGTGGCCATGGTCAATGCCTTTCTGCCCCTGCCGGGCTCAAGCGGCGGCACTGAAGCAACCTTCATCCTGATGTTTTCCACACTCTTCGGCCGTATTCAGGCAACCTCCATCATGCTGGTATGGCGTATTCTGACCTACTACTTCCAGACCATTGTCGGGGCAGGTGTGTACATCTATGCCAAGACCCGTCCTGAGATCTCCTATGACAATATGCTGGCCATGCCGGCACAATCAGATAAGAAAGAAAGCAGTGAGCATGCTACAATAGAACACGAATAGCAGGAGGCATGCATGCGTATCGGACTATTTACGGACACCTATCCGCCGGAGATCAACGGCGTTGCCAATAGTACATATTTATTAAAGAATGCTCTGACTGAACTCGGTCATGATGTCTATGTCATCACTGTCAATGCCAAGGGAGGTGTTGATTCACACTGGGAAGAGGACGGGAAGACACTGCGCTTCAAGGGAACAGAACTGCGTTTCCTTTATGGCTATGTGCTGACGTCGCCTTTTCATTTCAAGGCCCTGCAGGAGATTAAAAACCTGAATCTGGATATCATCCACTGCCAGACAGAGTTCGGCGTCGGTATCTTTGCCCATATCTGTGCCGCGCAGCTGGATCTGCCGATTGTCTGTACGTATCACACGACGTATGAAGACTATACGCACTATATCAACTTCATTAATTCCGCAACCATTGATACTGCTGCCCGCAAAATCATCGCAAGACTGTCCCGTGACTACGGCAACCGGGCCAATGCGGTCATTGCCCCGAGTGTGAAGACAAAAAACATGCTCTTGGGCTATCATATCCGCCGGGATATTTCAGTCATTCCAACAGGTCTTGAACTGGAAGGATTCAATCCCGCAGAAGAAGATCAGACTAAAACAGCCAGGATCCGTGAAGCCTGCGGCTTCAAAGCGGATGATCTTGTGCTGATTTCCATCGGGCGGCTGGCAGAAGAAAAGTCGGTGGATGTCATCATTCACTGGGCTGCCGATGCCAATGCGGCAGGAGTGCCGTGCCGGCTGTTATTAGTCGGATCCGGTCCGCAGCAGGAAGAATACGAAAAGCTTGTCAAAGAGCTTGGTCAGGAAGAGAACATCGTCTTTGCCGGTGCCAAGCCCAAGGAAGAAGTGCCGGACTATTATCGTGCGGCCGATGTTTTTGTCTCAGCTTCCCTATCTGAAACCCAGGGTATGACCTTCATTGAAGCACTGGCCAGCGGTCTGCCGCTGTTTACGCGATATGATGAAGTGCTTTCCTCTCTTGTCGCTGCGGGCAAGACCGGATTTTTCTGTAAAGACTCTGCAGACTTCATCACACATCTCAAAGCCTATATGGCCTTAAGTGAAGACAGAAAAAAAGAGATCAGAGAAAACTGTGTGAAGCAGGCTGAACCGTACAATTCAAAGGCATTTGCCAAAGCGGTACTGCAGGTATATGAGAAGGCCAAGATGGAATACGACAATACATGGACAATTGATGATATTCAGGTAAAAGATTCTTTTGTACAGCTGTATCTGGAAAATGATCATGATGAAGAGGAAAGACTGCTTGTCACGCTGGATGATTATGCGGATGCAGGTCTGCGCAAAGGCGGCAAGATATCAAATGATACATTTGCCCGTTTCAAGGAGAAAGAAAACGGGGTAAGGGCTTATCAGGGGTGTCTTGTCAGGATTTCCATCAAGGACAGAACACGCAAGGAAATCTATGACTGGCTGACCAGGGAAACAGACTGTGATATTGCCATGATCAACCGCATTGTCGATAAGCTGGAAAATCTCGGCTATATCAATGATGAACGCTATTGTGCGGAGGCAGTACGTTCTTTGAAAGCGTCTCTGTACGGGCCGGAGCGGATTGTCAGATCACTGATGAAGAAAGGCCTGCCGGCTGAGATGATTCATGAAAAGCTGGATACCCTGCCGGATACGACGCTGGATGAGGCTGAAACATATGTCCGCAAATGCATGAACAGCCATAAGAATGATTCGGTGCGCAGGATGAAGTACGGGATTGAACAGAAGCTTGTACAGCGGGGCTACAGTCTGGATACAGCCCGTAAGGCAGTGGAGGAACTGTCGCTTGTCAAGGCTGAGGGCAGAGAGCTTGAGAATCTGAAGAAGTGCGCACAGAAGGCAAAGCACAGATATGAGAAGAAATACCAGGGGACAGAGCTGCGCAACCATGTGTTCCGCTACTGTGTCTCCCAGGGCTATGATACGGATGATATATATGCCGTAGTAGATGAACTGGAGTGGGAAAATGACGAGAATTAAAGAACTGAAAGAACATGACCGTCTGAGTATGCCCTTACTGATCAAGGACTGTGTCAACGGGACAACAAATAAGGGAGCACCGTATCTTTCGCTTGTACTGGCTGATGAAAGCGGACAGATTGACGGCAAATTCTGGGATGTCAAAGACAAGGATGTCAGAACTGCCGTACCGGGCAGAGTGGCTGAGTTTTCCTTTGATGTTCTCTTATATAAAAATGTGCTGCAGTTAAGAATTACAAAGATTGAACCGCTGGATCAGAGTGCTGTGGATATGAGCCGGTTTGTGACGGCCAGTGCCCGCAGTGAAGCAGACCGCAGGCAGGAAGTCAGAGACTATATCCATAAGATCAAAAATCCGGTATTGCAGACACTGGTCATCGGTATGATCGACAAGGTCAAGGATAAGTATTTTGATTATCCGGCAGCTTCCAAGATCCATCATAACTTCATGGGCGGTCTGTCAGAGCACAGTCTTTCCATGGCGGAGATGTGTGAAGCCGTATGCGACCACTATCCTCAGCTGGACCGGGATCTTCTGATTGCCGGTGCACTTGTGCATGATGTCGGCAAGACGGTTGAAATGAGCGGTCCGGTCACTACGGAATATACGCTGGAGGGAAAGCTCGAAGGTCATATTTCCATCGGCAACGGCATTCTTTCTGAAGTGGCAGCGGAAAAGCACCTGGAAGACAGAGAAGAGACAGCTCTTCTGCATCATATGATTCTTTCTCATCACGGCCACTATGAATATGGTTCTCCGGTTCTGCCAAGCACCCAGGAAGCAGAAGTGCTGGCGACCATCGACAACCTGGATGCTCGTATGAATACTTTAAAACAGGTACTGGACGGCATCCGTCCGGGTGAATGGAGTTCCCGTCAGTTTGCCATGGAGAACCGGCAGTTCTACAAGCCCAAGTTCAATGCCAAGGAGAAATAAGCCTATGGATCTCAGATTAGGTATTGTCAAACTGACGGAATCCATCCTGAAGAAGATGGGAAGGGGCGGTTCATTTCCCGGCATTGTCGGATTGAAGATGGATCCCCACTTCATTGAAAAATTCCATATGCC
>ONOV01000142.1 GCA_900319505.1 uncultured Erysipelotrichaceae bacterium | reverse complement strand
TGAAACGACTGTATCTGTAAAGGCAGAAAGCAGTGTTCCGGTATACCGTATTTTACAATACCTGCAATGGCGCTCATTTCTTTACCGCAGATGAAAATGCGGCAGCTGAACTGAAGAAAAGAAGCTGGCAGTGTGAAGGAACAGCCTGGTATGCCCCGTCATGTGGATCACTTCGACTATAACGAAGGTTCCATTGTAATGATCACAACTGACTGCACAAGAGCCGATTACGAATGGATCACATACTGGGATTAAGAGGCTGCAGCGGATGACTGCAGTCTTTTCTATTGCACATACTGGGCAAAGAAAGAAATGAAAAAAATAATGCACGCATGGGGGCACCCATGTATACTTTTGAAGGTGATGTTGGTAAAATATCAGTTAAGGAGGGTCATGTATGGACAGAGATAAGATTCAGGCACAGGCACCGACAGAGACTGTCAGTTTTGATGCGGAAGAAATCCGCCGTGAGAATATCTGTGAGGTGCTGAAGCACGTGTCAAAAGCCCTTGAAGAGAGAGGGTATAATTCGATCAATCAGCTTTCCGGCTATCTGATTTCCAATGATCCCGCATATATTTCATCGCACAATAACGCCCGCAGCGTTATTCAGTCAGTGGAACGTCATGAGATCATTGAAGAACTGGTGCGCTTCTATCTGCAGGAGCATAAGTAAGTGAAATATCTGGGACTTGATCTGGGAAGCGTCACCTGCGGTGTCGCCTGGAGTGAAACCGGTTTTATTGCCGGAACCTATAAGACGATCCGCTTTCAGCCGGACGATTATGATGATGCCATGGACAAGGTCATGGAAGTGATTCAGGAAAAGCATCCGGATGAGATTGTCCTCGGTCTTCCATATCTTCTCAATGATGATATAGGAGAACGGGGACAAATCTGTTTAGCCTTCGGAAAGCAGCTGGAGAAGGAGTCAGGGCTTCCTGTTCACATGCAGGATGAAAGAATGACCACTGTGGAATCGGAAGATATTCTTCTGGAAGCAGATGTGTCACGGCGTAAACGGAAAAAAGTCATTGATCAGATGGCAGCTGTTGCGATACTGCAGAGGTATCTTGACAGCCTCAGTTAACGGAGAATTGTTTTATGAATGATACAAATACCATGACCATTACGGACGAAAGCGGCAGAGAGTACGAAGTGGAAATCCTTCTGACGTTTGACGGCAAGGATGGTACGCATTATGTGCTGTTTACCGATCCGCAGGATGAGGAAGGCAATGTATATGCCTACAAGTACGATGAAGACGGCAATCTGAATGCGGTTGAAAATGAAGATGAAATTGAAATGTGTCAGGAAGTGTTAGGGGCCTTCCAGAACGAAAACGGAGAAGGCCATGGCGCGTAAAGCCAGGAAGAAAAGAAAGCGCCTGCGCAGGGGGATTATAGTACTTCTTATTGTTCTGATTGTTTTTGTTTCAGCAGGCATCGGCCTGAAACGGTATTATGACTATTGTCTTGAACCGGTTGATAAAAGCGACAGCACACAGATTCAGATTACCGTGGATCAGAATGATTCACTGCAGCAGATCACGGAGAAACTGAAGCAGGATAATCTGATTCATGACCGCAAAGTCGCATATTACTATGCCAGAATGAACGGCATATCCGATTTCTATGCAGGGGTATTCGCTCTGAACAGGTCCATGGATCTGAATACCATCTTCACCCGTCTGACCAATGTCAATGCTTCGGATGCGGATGCGCTCAATGTCACGATTGTGGAAGGAGACTGGGCCAAGGATATAGCTGAGAAGATTTCGGAAACACTGGGAACAGTATCCTATGATGATCTGATGAATCTCTGGAACAATAAGGAATGGATTGAATCTGAAATGAGCAAATATCCGTTTCTGACCGAGGAAATGTTTGCGGATGGCACAAGATGCTATCTGGAAGGCTATCTCTGTCCGGAGACTTACCGGTTCACCAAGAAGATGAGTGCCGAAGAGATTACCGAAACTATCCTGGATCAGACTCTGGCTGTGTACAACCAGTATAAAGACCAGTTTGCGGCCAGCAAATATTCAATCCATCAGCTTTATACACTGGCCTCCATTGTTCAGTATGAAGGCGGATCGGATGAAGAAGTGCTGCGCAATATCGCCAGTGTGTTCTATAACCGTCTGGATCAAAACATGCCCTTGGGCAGTTCTGTCACCGTATGCTATGCCATTGACTATGACAAGGATGTCGACAACTGGCAGTCATGTGAAGTCAATACGGATTTTGAAAGTCCGTACAATACTTACCTGCATACAGGCCTGCCGCCCGGACCGATTCAGAATCCCGGCATCAATGCGATTGC
The DNA here is from genome assembly GCA_900319505.1 of uncultured Erysipelotrichaceae bacterium. GTDB lineage: Bacteria > Bacillota_I > Bacilli_A > Erysipelotrichales > Erysipelotrichaceae > Bulleidia. Next base: position 3,685 of record ONOV01000142.1, on the reverse strand, counting down.
AGCCGTTCTGAATCCCAATCAGACGGATTACCTGTACTTTGTCGCAGATGTGTATGGCGATGGGACAGTGTACTTCTCAAAGACAGAAGAAGAACATAATGCCCTGGTACAGAAGTATCTGAACAAGTGATGAAAGAAAGCGCATGTGCTTATCTGCATCATGACGGATACACGCTGCTGCTTTACCGCAACCGTAAGGCACATGATGTGAATCATGGCTATTACATCGGCGTAGGCGGAAAGAAGGAAGCAGGGGAAACTGTCCGTCAGTGCATTCAGCGTGAAGTCAGAGAAGAAACCGGGATTGTTCTTTCCAAAGAACAGTATCAGTACCGGGGAAAGCTTTACTTCACTTATCCTGAAGCAGAGGATGAAATCATCTGGATCTATACAGCTGAAACAGAAAGTCAGACGGTGACGGATTGTGACGAAGGAACGCTTGTATGGGTGAAGGATGAAGCAGTAAAGGAAAAGAAAATGTGGGAAGGCGACAGGCTTTTCCTGCAGGAAATGGAACAGTCTGACAGAATATTCTGTTTTGAACTGCATTATGATGAGAAAGGAAATCTGGTCAAGGCGGTCAGACGGGAGGCAGAAGATGAGTAGACCTATAATCATCGGTATTGCCGGAGGCAGTGCTTCAGGCAAGACGACTATTGCAGAAGAGATCAAGAATGCATTTGCGGATGAAAGAAGAGTTCTGATCATCCGTCAGGACGACTATTATAAAGATCAGTCTGATATGCCGATGGAGGAAAGACTGAAGACAAACTATGACCATCCCTTTGCCTTTGACAATGATCTCCTCCTACAGCAGATTCATGAACTGCAGGAAGGAAAAACCATAGAAAAGCCTATCTATGACTTTGTGGCGCACACCAGAAGCAGCCGTACGGAGACATGCTATCCATGTGATGTACTGATTCTGGAAGGTCTCTTCGTACTTGAAACAAAAGAGATCCGTGATCTTCTGGATATCAAGGTCTTTGTTGATACGGAAGCGGATATCCGCTTCATCAGAAGACTTGTGCGTGATGTAAAGGAAAGAGGCAGAACGCTTGATTCAGTTGTCAATCAGTATGTCAACACCGTCAAGGTCATGCATGATTCCTTTGTAGAACCAAGCAAGAAGTATGCCAATCTCATCATTCCGGAAGGCGGATCCAACACGGTTGCGATTGATCTGCTGATTACCAAGATCAGCTCCATCATCAATGAACATCAGGACTGAATGAAAAAAGGACCATTTGGTCCTTTTTTTATCAGCTTAACAGCCTTCCGTCTTTTCTTTCCGGCAGTCTGTCCGCCAGACTGTCTATCGCTTTCTGAATGTTGTCAATGAGTTCATTCATGCTTTTCGTGAGTGGACAGGGCGTACTGTCCAGTACAGAAGTGATTTCTGCTTCCAGTCTGTCATTGTCTTCTTTTTTCAGCATACAGACATCTTTTTTCTCACATTCTTCTGCATGCGTACAGAAGAAACAGACCATGTCTTTTGCCTTGAGACTGTTTTCGCTCGGCACCGGATCAGCACTGCGCATGGCAAATATGACACGATCCACCGCAAATGCAATGAAGGTCGGCCCGGTATCATCACTGACAATCGTACGGACAAGATTGCCGAATAAGGTAATATGGTCACCTTTTTCAAAGCCGCGGATATCCGTCCTGCGGGCATGGTCGAACTCCTCCAGCGGAATGGCAAAGCCGTATTCCGTACAGGCATATTCGATTGATGTCCCATCCAGCGGTTTCCTGTAATAGAAAAAGTGGGCAGGGGAAATGATAATCATTCTGAATTCATGGTCAAATCCCTGTACCAGTCCATCCACAATAACCTGATCCGGCAGATCATTGCGGTAGAAGATCGTCTCTATCCCGGGGTAGAGGATACAGTCGGGATCCGCCTGAATATCCAGCATTCTGCTGTAAGCTTTTTCCGGATCATCATAATCATTGAGATCCATCGTACTTCTTGAGAAATCAATATAGTCGCTGCCATACTTTACAATGACATCTCTGCCATAGTATTTCTGCTTGAGCTGCGGCCAGGTGATTTCATTGCGTTCATACTGTTCCATCATCCACCTCTCTTTCCGACAGATAGATTCTCAGAAACTGCATTGACATTTTCCGATACCAGCTGCTGTCCGCAATACACCGGTCGGCCGGGCTGTTGGCGCAGTCACGGGCCAGCGGGCATATCCTGCAGATCGCAGCTTCCATGACATCCAGTTCATGGCATGGCATCATATGGTCTGCTGATGCGGTATGAATACAGTTCTTCTCCGGCAGGATGCCATAGTGCATGACATAATAGCCATTGCGGTTCTTCTCAAGATATCTGCAGACATATCCCATTACCGTAATCCACGGACTTTTATGGAAATGCTCAAAGACCGTATGATCTTCATCCATGATCCTGATGCTGTCCATCACTGCCCGGACATGAATCTCATCTTTTCCGCTTACCGTATAGAGGAGTACTTCATTGAGATCCAGGGTATTCTTATTCTGACGGCCCGGCTTTCCCTGGACGATGACACATGAAATTTCATCCTGAAAGAACAGGGAAGCGAGTACCGGTTCATTGCTGCGGCACTGACGCTGTATTTTCAGATACATCGGATAAGTGAAATCAAATCCATTTCCATGTATCCGGTCATAGGAATCACGGCTGAAATCAATATAGCCCTCATCCAGCTTGATTACGGCATCGTGACCATAATACTGCCGTGAAAGATCACGCCAGGAATCTTTATCACTTGTATAAATTCCATCGATTTTCATATGTTTTCCTTTCTGACTGCGCGAAGCAGCCGTACTGCATCAAAAGCACATAGCTGAAATAAAGCGGGTCGAAAACAATGTACGACGGAGGATGCCGGACACTTTCGTTCAGTGTGAGTGTCTTTCTGCTTTCAGTGTAGCTGTTTTTGTGATCCGATAAGGTGATTATGATCAATTAATATGTAAAACAGGCTGTTTTATGCATGTTTTTTTAATATATACCCTGCGCTCGTTCAGGTGCTTTTGAAAGCATTTGGCTGTGTGCTATAATAAGCAGGTCAAATATAAAGGAGCTGAACATGTCAGAGGATAAGAAATATTTAATGACCGAAGAAGGTCTGAAACAGCTGCAGGAAGAGTATGACCATCTGATTCATGTCGATCGTGAAGAAGTCAAGCGTGAGCTGGCTGAAGCCAGAGCCATGGGCGACTTGTCCGAAAACGCAGATTATGATGCCGCACGCGAAAAACAGGGCCAGATTGAAGGACGTATCACAACCCTGGAAGATATGCTGCAGCCTGGTCATTATGAGATCATCACTAAAGGCGAGAATACCGGTGTTGTAAAGGTAGGCTTCACGGTTGTTGTTGAATCTCTTGATAATCATGAAGTGAATACCTATACCATTGTAGGTTCCACTGAAGCAGACCCGCTGAACGGCCGTATTTCCAATGAAACACCGCTTGCCAAGGCAATCATGGGCAAGGCTGTCAATGAGGAGGCTGAGGTCAACTGCCGTACACCTTATACAGTCAGAATTCTTGCCATTCATTAATCTTTACGACTGGAAAGATGTTCCATCCGGAACATCTTTTTGTGTGATGGGCAGTCACACTCATATATGAACGCAAATAGTGCGTTGTCAAAGTAATCCCTAGAGGGATAGAACTGGAT
>ONOV01000141.1 GCA_900319505.1 uncultured Erysipelotrichaceae bacterium | reverse complement strand
GAAACTTCAGAATCATTTCTCTCTCTACTGATGTGAGATGTTTATTGCAGCACATGGTTATCCTTTCAATGTTGTCTATGCAAACCTCATTGTAATGGATACCTTGTGCTGCTTTATTACTCATTTCAGGTTGTTGCAGTTACAGTGTAAATTCGGGTTATAATGATACGGTATGTACAGTACTTCCATGCAGAAAATCTATCATTCTGAAATACCGGAATGGCTGAAGGAATATGCAGCGTGTGAAAGTCTGGAAAGACTGAAACACGTGGATATGAACTGCGGCATGATGTATACGGCATGCCGGCAGTTTGTTCATACGGGATGGTTTTCCCGGTTTGACCACAGTCTTGATACAGCTTTAATCGTTCTGCACTTTACAGATGATCGTATACAGACCCTGGCTGCGCTTTGCCATGACATCGCTGCCCCGGTTTTCTCCCATACCGTAGACTTTGCCATGGGGGATTACATGAAAGAGGAAGCGACGGAAGGCAGAACGGAATGGATTATCCGGCATGATGAAAAGCTTATGTCTCTTCTGCAGAAGGATGGCATCGATGTGGATGAAATCAAAGACTATCACATGTATCCCATTGCGGATAATGACAGTCCGCGTCTGAGCAGCGACCGGCTGGAATATACTTTGAGCAATGCCGTCAACTACGGTTTTGCAGGAGAAGAAGAAATAAAGAAAGTCTATGATGATATCCTGCCCGGAACAGATAAAGAAGGCGTGGCTGAACTGCAGTTTGCCCATCAGGAATCTGCAGAACAGTTTGAAAGATGGATGCTTAGGTGTTCAAAGGTATATACTGCCGATGATGATCGCTATGGCATGGAAATGCTGGCCAGGCTGCTCAATGCAATGCTTGCGGATCACTGTATCAAAGAAGAGGATCTCTACACCCGGGAAGATGAATTCATCAGAGAGTATTTCAGCAGCGGGAAGTATGCAGAAAAGTGGAAACATTTCTGTCATCTCTGCGGTACAGATGAAAGTGAAACAGGCATTGTGATCCACGCCAAAAAGAGATGGATCAACCCGATTGTAAAAGAAAGGGGAAGAATCCTGGATATTAACGAAGAATTAGGCAGAACTGTAACTTCATGGCTGAAGGAATCACAGAACAAGCAATTAGAAGGAGTGTATACAGATGGAAAATAAAGTAATTGTTGTTGCCAGTACAAACAGCGGTAAAATCAGAGAATTCAGACAGATGCTGGAGCCGGAAGGCTATACGGTAAAATGTCTGGCTGACTATCCGGATATGCCGGAAACAGAAGAAAACGGTACGACATTCCGTGAAAATGCGGTGATCAAAGCACAGGCAGTAACGGACCGCTATGGCATTGAAGCGATTTCGGATGATTCCGGTCTGAGCATTGATGCGTTTAATGGCGAGCCGGGTGTACACAGTGCGCGCTTTCTTGGGCATGATACACCGTATGACTATAAGAACAGAGTGATTCTTGAAAAGATGAAGGATGTAAAGGGAGAGGACAGAGGCTGCCACTACACCTGTGCCATTGCCATTACCCGTCCTGGCAGAGAACCGGTTGTCTTTGAAGAGATCTGCCGCTGCCGGATCGCGGATGAACCGAAGGGAGAAAACGGATTCGGCTATGATCCGATAGTTTATTATGAGCCCCTTGGCAAGACCATGGCAGAAATGAGCAAAGATGAGAAGAACTCTATTTCTCACCGCGGCAAGGCCATCCGTGATCTTGAACAGTGGCTTCAGCATGAAGAAGAGCATTGATCTGCCGGCAGCCATCGGTTTCTTTCTGCTGTCAGCTGCTATTCTTTTATCTGTCATTGATACCGTTGCTTTTTCCCGTTCCTTCTACAGGCTGACATATGATCGTCTCAATACGGCCGAAGACATCGGCATGTCCGAAGAAGATCTCTATGAGGCAACGGATGTACTTCTGGACTATCTGCAGGGAAAAAGAGATGATATCGACTTTGAAGCGGAGGTAAACGGAGGAAAGCAGGAAATCTTCAGTACAAAAGAAGCTCTGCATATGGAAGATGTACGGACGCTGTATCAGAATTCCGTCAAAGCACAGTATCTGCTCTATGCAGTTTCTCTGATTCTGATCCTTCTGACGGCAGTGCTGGAAAGAAAGAAGACGGGCGGGAACCTGTTTGACAGCTATCGCTATGGGATTCTATTAACAGCTTTGTGCATGGGGTTCATTACGCTGCTTGCGGCAGTGGATTTTTATGACTTCTGGATTAATTTCCATGAGCTGTTTTTTGATAATGATCTGTTTTATCTGGATCCCAATACATCCATCATGATCAATATGTTTCCCCAGGAATTCTTTGTGCGGATGGTGGCATGTACAATCATTGTTACTGTATTGATTTATATCATCCTGGGAATTGTACTTCATGTCTGGAAAAAGAAGGAGAGAGAAAATGCTGAACGTTGTACTGTATGAGCCGGAAATACCGCAGAATACGGGTAATATCATGCGTACGTGCATGGCATTTCACTGCCGTCTGCATCTGATCAAACCATTGGGTTTTGAACTGGATGACAAACATCTAAAGCGGGCTGGGATGGATTATATTGACAGTCTGGAATGGCATGTGTATGAAAACTGGCAGGACTTTATGGATCATAACAGCGGAGAGATGTACTATGTGACCCGCTATGGTTCACACACCCCGGACAGTTTTGACTTTGTGACCCCATGGAAAGAGAAAAAAGAAATCTATCTTGTCTTCGGCAAGGAAAGTACCGGCATTGACAAGCATATTCTCAAGGCCAATCTTTCCCGCTGCATGCGCATTCCCATGGTGGAAAATGCCCGTTCTCTGAACCTTTCCAACTGTGTTGCCTTAGTTGTATATGAAGCTTTAAGGCAGCTGCAGTATCCGGATCTTTCCCATACGGAAGTAATCAAAGGCGCAGATTTCCTTAATAAGTGCAAATGATTGGACGAAATAAAACCGTCACTTTACAATGACCATGTTTGAGAAATACATGGTGAGTTGAAAAATGATTGAAAGTTTGGAAAATACAGGTGTGCCGCAGGCATGCGGCACAAAGTCAGACGGTGTACGCCTGGGAGATTTTATTTTTGTTTCAGGACAATTGCCGATCAATACGGATGGTACAATGTCGACTGGTGATATAAAAGAACAGACCAGGCTGTGTCTGGATCATGTCAAGGGTGTACTGCAGAAAGCAGGGCTTGATCTCAGGTATGTACTGCAGATCAGAATCTATCTGTCTGATATCAGTGAAGAAGCAGCAATGTGTGAAGTGTTCAATGAAGTGTTTAATGCCCCGTATCCGGCCAGAAGCTGTGTCGGTGTAGCCGGACTGCAGGGCGGTGCTAAAATTGAAATAGAAGCTTATGCCGTTGATACAAGGGCATTGGAAATACTGTGCCGGGAAAACAGCACAGGCTGTGCCAGCTGTCACTAGAGGGAGAATGTATGTCGGAAGTATATGCACTGTACCTGCTGGAAAACAGAACTGTACTCGAAGAGGACAGCGGCAGGTGCAGTTTTTTTGATGGAACGCCGATCGCCTGGCTGGATGCGCTGTGTCTCAGGTATGGCTCTTCCTATGAAGGCAGATGTGCTTCTTTCTGCCATGTACTTGGAATCAGGCAGAAGCCCTGTGTACTGGTATCAGAAAGAAAGGGGAACATCTACCTGCCGACCCGTTCAGCCGAGAATCCGGCCTGTGTCTGGCTGCTCTATAATGCCATTGTCAGTGCAGAACGGAAAGACAGTCATCATACGATTGTAAAATTTACAAATCACCGTACAATAGAAATCAATGCGGACATCCGCGTCATTCTTGGCCAGATGAAACGCTGTGAAGCATACCTGCAGGCTCTGGCTGACAGCGGCAGAAACGATCAGGACAGGGTAAAGGAACTGGTCAGGGGGATTGAGTGATGATACAGGAAGAAATAAAAAAGATGAATTTCACAAAGAAGGACATCGGCTATATTGCGATGATCGTTCTTTCAGCTCTGATTTATGCATTGAACATGAACTCCTTTGTTGAGTCAGGCAATCTGTACCCGGGCGGCTTTGCCGGTGTTTCAAGACTGCTGGCCAATCTGAGCCAGACCCTGTTACATGTCAAATTGTCCTTCAGCTTCTTCTATATGGTATTGAACCTTGCGGTTACACTGCTTGTATTCCGTACCATCGGCCATAAGTTCATTCTGTATTCCGTGATCTGGTATACATTGACATCCGTCTTTACCGGTCTGATTGATATTCCGGCCATTACCCACCAGCTATTGCTGATATCGGTATTCGGAGGCCTTATCAACGGGTTTGCCATCGGCATTGCCCTGCGATCCAATGCGTCCAGCGGCGGCACGGACTTTATTGCCATCTGGCTCTCCATGCGTCTCAACCGGCCGACATGGAACTACATGCTCTGCTTCAATGCCCTGATCCTCTGTATTGCCGGTGCCGTATACGGCTGGGAAACAGCTCTGTATTCCATCATCTTCCAGTATGTTTCCACCCAGGTTGTCAATTACATGCACCAGCGGTATCATCTGACGGCGCTCAAGATCATTACCGATGCTCCGGAAGAAGTAACCCAGGCCATCTTCCATACCTGCCGTCATGGCGTGACCAAAATCCGCTGTGAAGGCGGCTATACGGAAAAGGAACATTACCTGATCATGACAACTATCAATACCTATCAGCTTAAGGAAGTCATTACCAATGTCCGCAAAGCTGATCCCCATGCTTTTATGGAAATCAACCATGCGAGCCAGATCATCGGCAACTATTACCAGAAACCAATCGATTGAAAAGGTCAGCCTGCCGGCTGGCCTTTTGTCATGTGTGTCGGGCATGACACACATCCAGCCTGCAGTAGACGCAGGTCACGGGTATTTGTCGCCAAGTGAAGTAAACCACCAGCCG
>ONOV01000001.1 GCA_900319505.1 uncultured Erysipelotrichaceae bacterium | reverse complement strand
GTAAACGCCATGGAGATCATGTATGTCAGCGGTACGATATTGAAGATCAGAATGCCAAGGCACGGCAGCGACATCAGGGTGATGTGCAGATTGCCGTCAGCCAGAGACTTCAGATCCTCTTTGAAGGTCGGCACATGCTTTCCCTCTTTTTCCAGCAGCTGGCACTTGTAGGCTTCTCGCATCTGCAGAATCCACAGGACGACAAGCGCTGCACACACAAACAGTGTCACAATGCCATACAGCAGAATCAGAAGAGAATTATCACCAGCGGTGTATTCATAGATACCCTTGGCTTCATTATAGACTTCCTTCTGTCCGGATTCGCCAAGACCCGGCAGGCCGGCCAGATTGGAAGCACCGGTGTTGATCATATAGAAAATGAAGGCAATTTCCAGCAGGAATACAATGATCCCTTTCACCTTCTGCTTATGTCTGAACAGACCGGCTCCCATCAGAACCATTCCGAGCTTCACGCCAGCATCGCCATTATGCATGACATCAGCGAAGCGGAATGATGTATCAGTTACTTTACTTTTCGCCATATTTTTTCCTCGAATTTCATCAGGATAATAAGAATGCGGTCAAAGACCGTGCTTCGACCGCATTCCGTGTTTTTCAGTTATCGATCAGTCAACGGACTTTGTGTTAGCCTGCTTTTCGAAAGTAGCAGTTTCATCCTTGGCATTGTCAACAGTAACCTTGCCATTGACAATGTTCTCGCCCATTGTCTGAGCAGGAGTCCACCAGTAACCCATCTCAGAGAAGGAAGGCTGCAGCATGGATGTGTTGTTCATGACATCGTTCTGTGCAACGGCCATGGTATCATCAGATACATCGATGGAAGAATCAGACGGGATGATTTTACGCAGATCATAATGATCCTGCTGGGCATCCTTGCTGCCAAGATAAGCAGCTAATGCGTTGGCAACTTCAGGGTTCTTTGTGTTAGGGTTGACAGCAACAGCCTTGACACCGGCGAATGCCTTCATCTGCTTGTCTTCACCATCGATGCTGATGGTAGGCAGCTTTGTAATACCGAGCTTGGAAGCATCTCCGCCTAAAGCATCTACCGCATTCTGGTAATCCCAGGAACCGGAGAAGAAAGCACCGACGCTCTTGCCGAAGTTGGCAAGACCGGAACCATCCTTATCATCAACAAGCTTGCCGGACTTGACCGCATTGACAATATATTCTGTTGCCTTGTAGCCGTCATCGCCCAGAACAATACCTGCCTTTTCATCCTGACCGTCTTCACCGAAGAAAGTAGCACCGGTAGCAGCGTAGAAGGCTTCAATGTACCAGGAGTTGGAAACAGGGAAAGCGACTGTTGTCTTTTCCATCATTTTATCCAGGCTCTTGACATCATCTTCACTCAGCATGTCCTTGTCATAGTACATGAACCATGTATTGCCTGTATAAGGAACACCATAGACAGCACCATCATATGTCACAGCATTGACGAATGCATCTGTGTTCTGGCTCTTGACCTGATCCAGGGTGGATCCGCCGAGCTTTGAAATACCATTGGCATCAACCAGCGTACCGATCTGGTCAGAAGCGAACATATAGACATCTGCAGCAGCTTCAGGGTCCTTGGATACGTTTGTACCGGCATCACCTTCGGAGCATGTGCCATACTTGAAAGTCAGATCCCAGTTGGAATGTTCCTTGGCAAAGTTCTCGCACTCTGTCTGCAGCCACTTGCCATTATCTTCGGACTGGTCTTCCTGCGGACCCCAGACGGTAATGGTAGCAGTGATCTTTTCATCATCACTGGAAGCAGTTGAAGTCGTAGCGGATGAAGAAGAGGATCCGCATCCTGCCAGCATAGTAGCGGCCATCGCACAGGACAGTGCTGTGGCAAAAATCTTTTTACTGTTCATTTCTATTTTCCCTCCTGAACAAGTATTTTTGTAAACGTTACCGTAAACGTTTACATCTTACGTCTTTATATTAGTGTAAGCGCTTTTTTATGTCAATGGCATTCAAGTATTTTTTTCGGATTTTTTTGTTCCTACTCTTTCGGCTTCTTTACCGTCTCTCCGGCCAGTACCCGAAACGGAATGATTTCATGCTGAGCCGGACGCGAATAATTGAGCCGGATCAGAAGATCTTCCACGCCTTTGCGGGCAATCAGCTCCGCATCCTGCTGGACGCTGGAAAGCCTTGGCACCGAGTAATAGGAATACGGAATACCATCATAGCCGATGATCGAAAGATCATCCGGTACTTTCCGCCCGGAATCCGCTGCCGCCCGCATCGCCCCAAGCGCGATGATATCAGACAGACAGAACAGAGCCGTCACATCCGGAAACCGTTCAAACATCTTCATGGCCGCATCATACCCGTCCGGCATGGAAAATCGGCTCGGCACATACTGATAGCGGCGATCAAACGGAATACCGTACTTATGGAACACAGCCTCGCATCCCCTCAAACGCTCATAGTCGATGTGTCCTTCCCCGACATCATCCTCATCTGCTGAACCGCCGACAATACCGATCTTCTTATGGCCTGCCCGGATGAGAAAATCCACTGCTTCCGCCGAACCAGCGGTATCATCCGTACAGAAAGAAGACAGATTGGCAAAGCCCAGTGAAGAAGCGTTGTTGGTCAGAAGAACACATGGAATATCAATTCTGGCAAAATCTTTCCGGAAGTATTCAATATTTCCGCCTAAGAAGATCAGTCCCTTCGGTTTACGCTCATTGCACAGCTGGATGGCTAAAAGCACTTCATTGTCAAAATCATCGATGTATTCCACAATCGCTTCCTCTCCGCTCTCCCGCAGTTCGGTCTGAATGTGCTCAATGATAGAGCCGAAGAAGATATTCATCCGTCCTTTGACAAGCACCGTAATCGAAGAAGTGGAACGCTGTTTCAGAAGCTTGGCATTGGAATTGGGCTGATAGCCTTCCCTTCTGATTACTTCTTCCACTTTTCTCCGTGCTTCCTCCGAAACATCGGGGTGCTGATTGATCACCCGGGAAACTGTTCCGATACTGTAGCCGGATAATCTTGCGATGTCCTTGATTGTTGTCATTTTCCCCTTCTTCTTGTTAACTAAAAACGTTGCTGGAAATGTTTCTGTTAACGTTTACAGTACTATGATATGTAAGCGTTATCACTTTGTCAATGCACTTTTACATCACAGGCGCAGTTCCGTGAATATGATCAGTCTGTTTCCGCCTGCCTGCTGAGAACAATAGAGTAGGCGATTGACCATAAAATCAACCGCCCCTCATCAAACCCGGTGTGCGCTACTAACGCGACGGGCTTTCCGACTCG
>ONOV01000073.1 GCA_900319505.1 uncultured Erysipelotrichaceae bacterium | reverse complement strand
GTACAGACGTCCGGTTGAAAGATGGCGTCAGTCTATTCCTTTTTCTGCCTTTGATAATGAAGGGTATATCATCAGCCAGGATAGCTTGAAGGATCTGCCCTTTGGCTGGTTTTCCACCCGGGAAAAAGGATGCGGGTGGATCGCTGTCTATAATCTCATGAAATGGTATGGAAAAGAGCCTTTTCTCAAAGAAACAGCCGAAGGTCTTGCAAGGCATGCGATACTTGGAGAAGCAGGCGGTGAGAATGTGGTGAATATGGTTATGTATCTTCATCGTCATGGAATACCGATAAAGGTACAGGCCGGTACACAGAAGATGCTCACAAAAGCCATTCATCACTCCCGGGCTGGCATTCTGCTCTACAATCACCCCTATGGCTCTCACTATGCAGCATATGAAGCGGCAGGTAATGAAAAATATCACTTCTGGAATGCGGTATATGGCAGTCGGGAAGATGTGCTGCGCATTGAAGATTTCTATGACAGACGGGTGATGGTGCCGCTGGGGACTGTGCTGTATCTTGACTGATGTGATAAAATCGCTTTGTTATGATCAATACGATAGTAGATCTTGATGAAATTGTGTATGAGCCGGAAGATCCGGGAAACCTGACTGAAAGCATCGCAAAGCGCGGGGTTGCCATTGCCGTGGAAGTCAACCGTACCGAAAACGGCTATGTCTGTGTGGATGGCAGAAAAAGGCTGAGTGCCTGTGCGCTTCTGCGCAGGAAAGATGAAAGGTTCAGAAGAATTCCGGTTGTTCTGATGAATGACTACTCCAAAGCCGGAAGTCTTTTCTGGGGCCATACGCAGAATCATCATTAACAGGAGCTGATATGGAAGAAAGACTGCAGAAAATACTGGCGGAAGCCGGCATTGCTTCAAGAAGAAAAGCCGAAGAACTGATTGCGGCCGGACGCGTCTCTGTCAATGGCAGCGTCGTTACCGAAATGGGAACCAAGGCTGATAAGGAGAACGATGAGATCCGGGTAGATGGAAAACCGATCCGGCAGGAAAACCATGTGTATTACCTGCTGAACAAACCGGCCGGCTGCATCTGTTCCAACCACGATGACAAGGGCAGAAAGATTGTCCGTGACTGCATGAAAGATGTAAAGGAAAGAGTGTTTCCAGTCGGAAGGCTGGATTATGACACGACCGGACTTATCATCATGACCAATGACGGTGACTTTGCCAACCGTATGATGCATCCCCGCTACCACCTGCCTAAAACCTATGAAGTGGCGGTAGACGGGATTCTGAGTGATCAGATGCTGGTGATGCTGACAAAGGGAATAGAACTCAATGACGGCATGACGCTGCCGGCAGAGGTGACGCTGCTCTCCCGCAGGGAAAGCACGCATAAAACCGTGATTCAGATCACCATCCGGGAAGGCAGAAACAGACAGATCAAACGCATGATGGAATACTTCCATTGTGAAGTAACCCGGCTCAACCGCATCCGCTACGGCTGTCTTGAACTGGGGCATTTGCACCAGGGAGAATACCGTAAAATCAGAAGCTATGAAGTCAGAAAACTCATTCATATGAGTGAGACACAAATTCAGGAATAACATGAAAAATACGGACAGTGCGCTGTCCGTATTTTTCAGATCTGAACACCCTGCTTCAGCAGTTCATCCTGATCCGGATCAATGTAAATCATCTTATAGGGACCAAGCTGTACCATACCCGGCTTGGCGCCCGGTATCTTCTTCAGGGTCTTCACATGACAATAGACAACCGGTACGGAACTGGAATGCCTGCCCTGGGAGAACCAGGCCGCCAGATTTGCCGCAAAGCGCATTGTCGCTTCATCCGGATGTTCCGCATGGATCACAACATGGGCGCCATGATAATCCTTGGCATGCATCCAGACTTCATTCTTGCGGGCAATATGCCATGTCAGCATATCATTCTGCAGGTTGTTTCGGCCATAGGAAATCTCTGTTCCAGCAGGGGAAATGACGGTTGTGACATGCGGCTTTTCTTCCTTCTTTTTCTTTTTCCTTCCGCCTTTCTGCTTATTCTTCAGATAGCCAAGACGGATCAGTTCCTGCTGAATCTCGCCGGCTGTTTCAAAATCAGCCTGGTCCAGCTGTTCAAGCAATCCTTCAAAATAGCTGATCTCATTCTTTGAGATCGCAATCTGTTCCTGCAGGTATACCTGGCCTTTCTTCAGCTTGTTATAGCGGCTGTAGCACTTGCGGGCATTGCCGGGCCCATCCAGCTTTTCATCCAGCGGTACCGTGATCATCCTGCCGGTCTCATAGTCCTCCAGCTCGATTTCTTTTCGGCCTTTGGTTTCTTTTACAGACCAGGTAAACAGCAGATCGCCGTACTTCTTCCACTTTTCACAATCCAGGGCATTGTCATATTCCTTCAATAACCGCGGCAGTTTTGTCTTCTGGTGCTTGAGCTCGCGGTTGACAAAGTGATAGAGGTCACCGGTAATCTGTCTGATTCTGTCCTTTTCTTCCCGGTGGTAGTAGAGAAGGTCAAAGCCTTCAAACAGCGGATAGCTTCTGCATCTGCCGGCGTGTTTCAGCGGCACACAATGGAATACCGGCTCCTGGTTCTCTTCTTCATGTATGTAGAGCAGGGTGCTGGCTTTGATTTCCTGCATGAAGGTATGAAAAGATTCGCCATGGGAGAGCCTGTACTGTGCTTCTCTTGCCAGTAAAGGCGAGAAGCCGGCAAACTGTCTGACCAGGGGCTGATCCGGATCCACTGCGGCATCCGGCGCAAAGGGATCTTTCTTATCCTGGGGCGGCATGGGGATAAAGTCAGCCTGCGGCAGAATCATACGGGTACTGTTTTCAAAGGGCGGAATGCGTTTCATCGCATCGATGATCTTATGTTCCTTAGAAACGAGTATGACATTGGCATACTTTCCCATCAGTTCAACCACAAGATAGATTGTTTCCGGATCACCGATATTATTGCGGCGGCGTATGGTGAAGGTGCACCAGCGGTCAAGACCGGCCTGTTCGATGGACTGGATGGTTCCGCCTTCAAGGTACTTGCGCAGTACCATGGTGAAATTATCCGGGGTATCCGGGGTAGGGTAGGAGCGTTCGGTAATCAGCATCCGGTTGTATACCGAATGTGCACTGATCAGAATCTGTTTCTTTCCGCTGGCACAGTGTACCTGCAGAAGTACTTCCGTATTGGATATTTCGTATATTTTCTGGATGCGGGCAGGCAGTACTGCCTGCATGTTTTCTGTAATCTTATTCAGTAAAATTCCATCTAATGCCATATTGACTCCTTGTCATGAAAAAATTATAGCACGTTGACGAATCGGCGCTTTGCCTGTAACTTATTATCGAAAACCGGTGCATTGTACAGGAGGAACGAGAGAAGTATGAGCAAAGGATTGCTGATTGTTTTAAGCGGACCTTCAGGGGTGGGCAAAGGAACAGTAAAGAAAGAATTCATCGATGACCCGGATCTGAAACTGTCATATAGTGTGTCCATGACAACCCGGAAGAAGCGCCCGGGAGAAGTGGATGGAAAAGATTATTACTTTGTAACCAAGGATGAGTTTCTGAAGAAGAAGGAAAACGGCGAGCTGCTTGAAAGTGCTGAATTTGTCGGCAATTACTATGGTACGCCGCTTGCGGAAGTAGAAAGACTGCGCAATGAAGGCAGAAACGTGCTGCTTGAAATAGAAGTACAGGGATGCATGCAGGTCATGGAGAAGGTGCCGGATGCGGTGACGATCTTCATTGTACCCCCGAGCATGAAAGAGCTGGAAAACAGGATCAGAGGCAGAGGTACAGAGCCGGAGGAAATCGTACAGCAGCGATTGGCCAAGGCAGAGCGTGAGATGGAGATGAGCTCCAACTACCGCTATGTCGTATGCAATGATGATCCCAGGATGGCGGCGGATATCATCCGTGTCATCATCCGCAGATCCATGCAGAAAACAGAGGAGAAATAAGGAGAATTCCGACGAATTCTCTTTTTCATCTCAGATATTTCTGCATGCATGCGGTATAATGAGTCATGTACAAATGGTGCATTACATATGATGGATGAAACAGAACAGAAAATAATGAACGCGGCCGCTTCCCTGTTTGCAGAAAAAGGACTGCGGTTCACCATGCAGGAGCTGGCAAGCAGCCTGCATATGTCCAAAAAATCTATTTACAAGCTTTATGACAATAAAGAAGATCTCATGATCCGTCTGATTGAGGACGGTTTTACCATGATTCATGAGCAGAAGAACAGAATCATCGCTTCTGATCTGAATACAGTTGATAAGCTGAAGCAGGAAATGATTGCTCTGCCGGATCAGTTTGCAATGATCAACTGGTTCCGTCTCAATGAGCTGCAAGAGAAGTATCCCCGGGCTGCTGCCCGGCTGCAGGATGAACTCAACCGCAATTGGGAAGGAGATTTCGCATTGATGGATGAAGGCATCGCCAAAGGAGAATTAAGGCCTTTCAACAAGAGTCTTTTCAAGCTGATGTTTACCGCTACCGTTGAATCTTTCCTGCGCAGTGAACAGATTGCCGAAGGAATCATATCCTACCAGGATGCTCTGGGGCAGATGACTGATATTCTGATTGACGGCATCCGCGCATAAGCACTGCAGACCGCAGTGTTTTTTCATTTCGCGCTATAATAGGCACATATGAAACTTAATGATCGGTCATTGAAACTAACACCCAAACAGCTCAGCACTCT
>ONOV01000140.1 GCA_900319505.1 uncultured Erysipelotrichaceae bacterium | reverse complement strand
TTTATATGTCTTAATAGGTAAATTCCGATTTCACGGCCAGTTCGACCGCGCTGTTTTCTTCCTCGGCAGACTCTCCTCCGCCTCCCTTTTCACATAGGTCAATTCATATTTACATGTGTACGGTTTTATGAATACACTTTCAGCAGCTGAACCGTGTTGTTACACAAAATGCGCAGTCATCATTTAAGCGCTTTCATTTTTTATACAGATTTCAGAATTGTCACATATTTTCTGCATGTTTTTTACATATTTGTGTTGACCTGGTTAAACAAGGACACTATTATAAAAACTATAAGTTAACTTGTGCAAACAAGTTGAAGGGAGAAAAATTATGGGCAAATTCACTCAGGATGCGACCAAACTGCTCGAGTACGTCGGCGGTAAGGAAAACATCAGCGCAGTTACCCACTGCGTCACTCGTATGCGTTTCGTTCTCGTGGATCCTTCCAAGGCTGATGTCCGGAAGATCGAAGCGCTCCCGTCCACCAAGGGCACATTCACACAGGCCGGCCAGTTCCAGGTCATCATCGGCAATGAAGTTGCTGCCTACTATGATGACTTTGTCGCGGTAAGCGGCATTGAAGGCGTCTCCAAAGACGCTGCCAAGCAGGCTGCCAAGGGCAATCAGAATACGCTTGAAAAGATCATGTCCAACATTGCTGAAATCTTCGCCCCGCTGATTCCGGCAATCATCTGCGGCGGTCTTATTCTGGGTTTCAGAAACGTTCTGGAAATCTCGGTCAACCTGCAGCAGGGCACCTTCCTGCAGGGTCTGGACAAGTTTCTGTGGCTGATTGGTGAAGCAGTATTCCATACCGGCATTCCGGTCGGTATCTGCTGGTCCGTTCAGAAAAAGATGGGCGGCACCCCGATGTTCGGTATTGTCTTAGGTCTGACGCTTGTTTCCGGACAGCTTGTGAATGCATACAGTGTTGCCGGCATGGCAGCTGACGCATGGGCGCCGGACTACGTATGGGACTTCGGTTTCACCCAGGTTCGTATGATCGGCTATCAGGCACAGGTTATTCCGGCTATCTTGGCGGCATTCACGCTGGCTTACCTGGAGAGATTCTTCAAGAAGATCATCCCGAATGTCATTCAGATGATTCTTGTTCCGTTCCTGTCCATTACTCTTGCCGTTATGGCAGCCCACTTCATTCTCGGCCCGATCGGCTGGAAGATCGGTGAAGGCGTTTCCTACGTTGTCCGTGCCGGCATTTCCGGAAAGTTCAGAGTTCTCTTCGGCGCTGTCTTCGGCTTCTTCTATGCTCCGCTGGTTATTACCGGTCTGCATCATATGTCCAATGCCATCGACCTGCAGCTCATCGCTGACGGTCAGAAGATGAATCCTGTACAGGGCACCATGCTGTGGCCTATGATCGCTCTGTCCAATATTGCCCAGGGTGCAGCAGTTCTCGGTATGTCTGTTCTGCAGAAAAAGAATGAAAGAGCACAGGAAGTCAATATTCCTTCTATGATTTCATGCTGGCTGGGCGTTACGGAACCTGCCATGTTCGGTGTCAACCTCAAGTACAAATTCCCGTTCTACTCCGCAATGATCGGTTCCGGTATTGCCGGTGTCATCTCTACCGCATTCCATGTACAGGCTTCTGCCATCGGTGTCGGCGGTCTGCCGGGCATTCTGTCCATCATGCCGCAGTATATGCTGATATGGGCACTGGCAGCGGTTGAAGCAATCGTTGTTCCGTTCCTGTTAACGCTCATGCTCGGCCGCAGGAAGTTCGATCCGGAAACAGGCAAACTGTATGAAGAAATAGCTGCCGCAGTTGAAGATGAAGCCAATGCAGTTGTGGAAGCACCGGCTGAAGTACAGTACACAGATGCGGAAAAGAATGAGAAGTTTGCAGCACCTGTTACCGGCAGGATCGTCAGGATTGAAGATGTTCCGGACCAGGTATTCGCATCCAGGACTATGGGTGACGGCTTTGCCATCGATCCCACGGAAGGAAAACTCTATTCTCCGTTCACCGGTGAAGTAACTGTTACCTATCCGACCGGCCATGCCTACGGCTTAAGAACAGCCGGCGGCAAAGAAGTGCTGATTCATATCGGCATGGATACAGTTGAACTCAACGGCAAGGGCTTCAAGCCTGCCGTCAGACAGGGCGATCATGTCAGACAAGGCGATCTGCTGACAGAAATCGATCTGGATTACATTAAGAAAGCCGGTAAACCGGTCATTACTCCGATCATCTTTACCGACGGCACACAGGTCGAACTGACTAAGACCGGCAATGTAAAGCATGGCGATACAGACGTACTGAAATTAAAGTAAGAAAAGAAGGCATAAGATGGCATTAGAAGATAAAGTTGTATACCAGATCTATCCGAAATCATTCTGCGATGCAGATGGCGACGGCTGGGGTGACATCCAGGGTGTCATCTCAAAGCTTGACTATTTACAGAAACTGGGCATCAACTGCATCTGGTTCAACCCGATGACCGTATCCCCGCAGAAAGATAACGGCTATGATGTTGCAGATTACCGGAAATTCGATCCCCGCTACGGTACCATGGAAGACTTTGAACAGCTGTCCGAAGAATGCCATAAACGCGGCATCAGCATCATGTTCGATATGGTTTTCAACCATACTTCCACAGCCCATGAGTGGTTCCAGAAAGCTCTGGCCGGAGACGAAAAGTACAAGAACTACTATTACTTCAGAAAAGGAAAGGGACCCGGCGTCCCGCCGAACAACTGGCAGTCCAAGTTCGGCGGACCGGCCTGGGAATATGTGCCGCAGTTTGATGAATGGTATCTGCATCTGTTTGATGTATCGCAGGCAGACCTCAACTGGACCAACCCTGAAGTCAGACAGGAGTGTGCCGACATCGTCAATTTCTGGCGTTCCAAAGGCGTCCACGGCTTCCGTTTTGATGTCATCAATGAAATCGGCAAGTGGTCCTTTGAGGACGATCCCAACAACTTTGACGGCCGTCAGTTCTATACCGATGGACCGATGGAACACGCCTACCTCAAAGAACTGAATGAAAAGAGCTTCGGCCAGGATCCGGATCATATCACCGTCGGTGAGATGTCCTCCACCACCATTGAAAAGTGTGCCGGCTATGCCGGAAGAAATAGCCATGAACTGGATATGGTTTTCTCCTTCCATCATCTGAAAGTCGATTATAAGAACCAGAAGAAGTGGGAGCTGCAGCCCTTTGACTTCATGGAGCTCAAGAGGCTGTTAACCGAATGGCAGATCGGCATGCAGAAGGCAGATGCCTGGAACGCCCTGTTCTGGAACTGTCACGATCAGCCCCGTTCCGTCTCACGCTTCGGTGATGATAAGAAGTACAGAAAAGAAAGTGCCAAGATGCTGGCCACTGCCATCCAGATGCTCAGAGGCACACCGTATATCTATATGGGCGAAGAAATCGGCATGCCCAATGCCGACTTCACATCCCTGGATCAGTACAGAGATGTCGAAAGCATCAACGCTTTCCATATTATGGAGCAGGAAGGCAAATCCGAAGAAGAAATCTATCACATCCTGCAGGAAAGAAGCCGTGACAACGCGAGAACCCCCATGCCGTGGGATGACAGCGCAAATGCCGGCTTCACCACAGGCACCCCATGGATTCAGGCTGCTGATCACTATAAGACCATCAACGTCAAAAATGATCTCTCTGATCCGGACGGTATCTTCGCATACTATCAGAAGCTGATTCAGATGCGCAAAACCATGCCGGTCGTACAGACCGGTCTCTTCCAGCCATTGCTGGAAGATCATCCTTCCATCTTCGCCTACGAAAGAGTGCTGGGGAATGAAAAGATGATTGTTCTGAACAACTTCTATGGCAAAGAGGCAGGATGCGACATCGATGCGGACGGCATGCATGTCTTCCTGTCCAACTATGCAGATACAGAAGCACAGAATCATATGGTCCTGCGTCCTTATGAATCTGTCATCCTGTATAACAGATAATTTATATTCCCTCAACCGGCCTGTGCTGTGACAGACCGGTTTTCATTTGCGCTATAATGGGACACACAGGAGGCATGCATGAAAATCTGTTTCTATTCACTCCGTCCTTTCGATGAGCTTCCTTTCTGTGAAGCCTTCCGGAAAGAGACCGGTATTGATTTTGTCTATACATCCGAATATCCTGACATGGAAAACGCGTCACTGGCCCGGGACTGTGATGCCGTCAGTGCAACGCCCTGCGCCATGTCCGAAGAACTTATGAAAAAGTTCAGAGAAGAAGGCGTAAAATACATTGCCTGCCGTTCCATCGGCTATGACCACGTGGATCTGAAGAAAGCAAAAGAACTCGGCTTCCGGATATCCAATGTCAGCTATACGCCCAATGGCGTAGCCAACTATGCCATCATGTTAATGATGATGTCATTAAGAAAGATGGGTCATATTCTCAAGCGCTCTGAGCTGCAGGATTATTCCCTGAAAGGAAAGCTCGGCCGGGATATCAGTTCCTGTACGATCGGTGTCATCGGCACCGGCAAAATCGGCACCACCGTCATAAAGCATCTGTCCGGCTTTGGCTGCCGCATTCTGGCCTATGATCTCTATCCCAATGACACAGTCAGAAAATACGGTACCTATACAGATCTTGACACACTGCTGAAAGAGAGTGATGTCATCACCCTCCATGCCAATGCGACCGCAGCCAACCATCATCTCATCAATGATGAAACCCTGGCCCTGATGAAAGACAATGCCATCATTGTCAATACGGCCCGCGGCAAGCTCATTGATGAAGACGCTCTGATCCGCGCCCTGCGCTCTCACAGAATCGGCGGCGCTGCTCTGGATGTACTGGAAGATGAAAACGGTCTTTACTATTACAACCGGATGGGTGATCTGCTGGAACAGAACAATATGGCCATCCTCAGATCCTTCCCGAATGTACTTCTCTGCCCGCATACCGCCTTCTACACAGATGAAGATGTCAGATCGATGGTACAGGGAGTCTTTGAAAGCGTACAGTGGTTTGAAGAAGGAAAAGACAACCCGCACGAAGTAAAACTGCCTTGATTATTCACACTCCTGCTGTTACAGCAGGAGTTTTTCATTCCCCTTTCTGTAACATGGATGTAAAATATTGAAAATACTCAGGAGGAACACGCCATGGAATTTTCAAAGCTTGTAAATGGACTGGATGATGAGATCTTCGCTGCCCTGAATGATCGCAAAGTAGAGCTTGAAGCAGAAGGAAAGACAATATACAACCTCTCGGTCGGTACACCTGACTTTCCCACACCCCCGCATATCCGCGAAGCGCTGATTGACGCTGCGAAGGATCCGGCCAGCTGGAAATACACATTAAGAGACATGCCGGAAACGCTGGAGGCAGTCGTAAACTACTACCATGATCGCTATCATGTGGACATTACCCCGGACATGGTCACTTCCTGCAATGGTTCCCAGGATGGTCTCGGCCACATCGGTATGGTGCTGTGCAATCCGGGCGATCTGGTCCTGCTGCCAAGTCCCTGCTACCCCGCCTTCATTACAAGTGCACGCATGGCCCAGGCAGAAATCTATTACTATCCGATGGCAAAGGAACATAACTTCCTGCCTTATGTCAAAGACATTCCGGAAGATGCAGCCCGCAGGGCAAAGTACATGGTTGTTTCCCTGCCCTCCAATCCGACCGGCTCCGTTGGAACCCCGGAAGTTTATGAAGAAATCATTGCCTTTGCGAAGAAATATGACATTCTCATTGTGCATGACAATGCCTACAGCGACATTGTCTTTGACGGCGTGACATGCGGCAGTTTCCTGCAGTATGAAGGGGCCATGGATATCGGCGTGGAATTCTTCTCTCTTTCCAAGTCCTTCAATGTGACCGGGGCAAGACTGTCTTTCCTGGTCGGCCGCAAAGATGTTGTGGCCGCCTTCCGCAAGCTTCATTCCCAGACAGATTTCGGCATGTTTTATCCGCTGCAGAAAGCCGCCGTCGCTGCTTTGACAGGACCTCGTGATATGGTGAAAGAACAATGTGCACTATATCAGGAAAGAAGAGACGCATTATGCGGCGGTCTTCGTTCCATCGGCTGGGACTGTCCGGATTCCCATGGCACGCTGTTTGTCTGGGCGCCGATTCCGGCCAGCTATACTTCCAGCATGAACTTCTGTCTTGATCTGATGGAAAAGGCAGGCGTCATCTGTACGCCTGGTTCTTCGTTCGGTCCCTTAGGTGAAGGCTATGTCAGATTCGCCCTTGTTCTGCCGCCGGCCAGAATAAAAGAAGCCGTACAGGCCATCGCCCATAGCGGCATTCTCTCTTCTCACTGAACTGTCAATGCCTGTCCAACAAACGTACAGTCGGCTTCACTCCAGTCGGCTTCGCCACTCCAGCCCGAATCAGCCAGTGCTCCTCTGGCATCATCTGTTGAAGCAGAAGAGATCCATGATGCCACAGCATTCAGCTGTTCTTTGAACGTATCCGGATCATCATCCGAAGATACATAGGCATCGGCCCACTGCTGCAGATCATCCGCTGTCAAAGAGCCCGCATTGGCTTCATACCAGCTTAAGACTTCCGCTCCCTGATACGCCGCATTCAATGTTGAACCGGCCGATCCGGGGAACACACTGGAAGCGATCGCATCCATATGTTCATTGAATGCAGTCTGCAGATCACTGACTGTACTTTCTGCACTGATCTGTGTTTCATCCGTCTCTGCACTTTCCGCAGGTGCGCTGGCCGCAGTATCAGTCTTCTCAGTCTCTGTCACAGTGGTCTTCTGTGCCGCAGCGGTTTCTGCTGCAGTCTGATTACCCGTTTGTGTACATGCGCTTAAACTTAAGCCAAGCAGTATGGCAAGCACTGCCTGACTGACATGATTGAATTCTGACATAAGCTTATCTCCTACGCTCATTGTACATCATCCCATCTGAATAAAAAATCATTTGAAAACACAGAAAATCAAAGCTAAAATAACTAGCGTTAAAAGATCATTGCAAGTTTTTAACAACCAAAGTGTGTAGCCCGGCAGGCGTAAATCCAACTGCTGGCTGCACACTTTTTTGTGTGAATGGGAGGTACGAATGAAAGATCTGAAAACTGTATTAACGGAAGAAAAACCAACGCATCTGATGAAACGCTATGCCCTGCCATGCATTATTTCCCTGCTGACAGCTGCGCTGTACAACATTGTCGACCAGATATTCATCGCCAATGCGTCTTATCTTGGTTCCTACGGCAACAGTGCCAATACGGTCGTCTATCCATTAACCGTAGCTGCACTCTCCATTGCGGTCATGATCGGGGATGGCTGCTGTGCGTTCATCTCCATCTCATCCGGGGCCGGGCGGGATGACGATACCCATCGGGCTGCCGGCAATGCCATCATGATGTCCATTGTCTCATCCTTAGTCATCACCATCCTGTATCTCGTCTTTGCGGATCAGATCCTGACGGCTTTTGGCGGCCGTGTTTCCGCAAAAACATTTGAACTGTCCAAAGAATATTTCTTCTGGATCACCCTGGGTATTCCGTTCTATATGTTCGGCCAGGCCATGAATCCAGTTATCCGTTCCGATGGATCACCGCGGTTTGCCATGTTTGCGACGCTGGTCGGCTGCGGTATCAATATCGTTCTTGACCCGCTGTTCATCTATCCGATGCATATGGGTATGATGGGTGCAGCGGTCGCTACTGTTCTGGGTCAGATCGCAACTGCTGCTGTCTCCGTCTATTACCTGATGCACATGAACACCATGACCCTGCACAGAAACAGCTTCATTTCCAACGGCCGCATTATCAGAAAGTCCCTGGCTCTTGGCATCACATCCTTCCTTTCCCAGATCTCTGTTGTATGTGCCATGCTTGTGATTCAGAACATGGTCATGAAATACGGCGCCATGGATCCGATCTTCGCTCAGCAAGAATATGCCCAGATTCCTATGGCTGTGCTTGGTATTGTCATGAAGGTATTCCAGATTGTCATTTCCGTCTCGGTAGGTATTGCGGCAGGTATGATTCCGGTCATTGGCTTCAACATCGGTGCCGAACTGTATCAGCGTTCCAGGCAGCTGTTCATGCTTGTACTGAAAGCAGAATTCATCCTTGGCTGCGCTGCCCTGGCGGTCGTAGAAGTCTTCCCGCATCAGCTGATTCAGCTGTTTGGTGCTGCCAATGAATCACAGTACTATACCGACTTTGCCGTCAAGAGCTTCAGAACTTACCTGTTGTTAACGCCATTGGCGACTATAAACAAAGGCGTATTCATCTCCATGCAGGCCTTAGGCAAGGCCAAGGAGAGCACCATGCTTTCCTGCATCAGAGAGATCGTGCTTGGCTGCGGCCTGGCCCTGTTACTGCCGGTCTTCTTCGGACTGGATGGGGTTCTTTACTCCATGCCGGCTTCCGACTTCATTGCTTTCCTCATTTCACTGGTTCTGATTATCCGTACACTGAAAGAGCTGGACACTGCCGGTGAAAAGGCCTGTGCCCGTCAGAACTGAGTTTTAACGGCAGGCTGTTCTTCAGACACACCTGCTTTTTTCATGCCGGCACAGCATTGTATGCTGCACTGTTTCTTTTCCAAGGACAATGGTAAAATAACAGAAAAAGAGGGAAAAGAAACAAATGCAGTTAACAACACCTGATAACTATGATCCTGTTCTGAATGTACGTGAAACAGAAGAAGCCATTAAGTATATCCGTGATACATTCCAGCGTGAATTCGGCAAAGAGATGCATCTCAGCCGGGTCAGTGCACCGATGTTTGTCACCAGATCCAGCGGTCTGAATGACAATCTGAACGGTGTGGAACGCCCGGTTTCCTTTGATGCACTGGAAATGCCGGATGAGACCATGGAAGTGGTACAGTCACTGGCCAAGTGGAAGCGTGATGCCCTGCGCAAGTACGGCTTTAACATGCATGAAGGTCTGTATACCAACATGAATGCCATCCGCAGAGATGAAGTTCTCGACAACCTGCATTCCATGTATGTTGACCAGTGGGACTGGGAAAGAGTCATTGCCAGAGAAGAAAGAACAAAGGAAACTCTGGAAGATACCGTACGCACGATCTTCAAGATCATCAAGCACATGGAACATGAAGTCTGGTACAAGTATCCTCAGGCCGTCTGTCATCTGGCGGATGATGTGTTCTTTATCACCTCCCAGCAGCTGGAAGATCTCTATCCGGAACTTTCACCCAAAGACAGAGAAAATGTCATTACCCGGGATAAGAAATGTGTATTCATTGAACAGATCGGTGCTCCGCTGAAACGCTCCGGCAAGCCGCATGACGGCCGTGCCCCTGACTATGATGACTGGTCACTCAATGGCGATTTATTGTTCTGGCTTCCTTCGCTGCAGTGTGCGCTGGAAATTTCTTCCATGGGCATCAGAGTCGATGAAAACTCTCTTGTCACCCAATGTGAAGCTCTGCATTGTGAAGACCGCCTCAGCCTGCCTTACCACCAGCATATCCTGCATCAGCAATTGCCTTATACCATCGGCGGCGGCATCGGTCAGTCAAGACTGTGCATGTTATTGCTGAATAAAGCCCATATCGGTGAAGTACAGGCATCCATCTGGCCTGATCAGGTGATCAGAGCCTGCAGAGAGCACAACATTCCGCTCTTATAAAACCAAAGGTCTGATCCGCAATTGGATCAGACCTTTTATGATGTTTCTATTTTCCAGTAATAAACTGATACGTCAGGCC
Organism: uncultured Erysipelotrichaceae bacterium; assembly: GCA_900319505.1. Classification (GTDB taxonomy): domain Bacteria; phylum Bacillota_I; class Bacilli_A; order Erysipelotrichales; family Erysipelotrichaceae; genus Bulleidia. Next base: position 13,319 of record ONOV01000140.1, on the reverse strand, counting down.
CAGCGCAGCCAGCACCAGCCTGAACACAAGCAGGGAAAGACCGAAGCCGCCAAGCGCCGGCCACAGCCCGTACAGCGCATCCACCGCCTGCCAGGCCCCGCCGATTCCGGTAATCAGTACAAGTACTGTCCGGGCAAACTTTACCGCCAGCCATCCAGCCAGAATGAAGGCGGCCAGCGTCATTGCCAGGGAAAGGTAATGCCATACAGGTCCCGGCGGATAACTCAGATTGTACACAACGGAAGCAGCCAGAAAACCGGCATACAGAAAGACGCCAAGCTTATACAGTTTCATGGCCAGTACTGCCAGAACCACGCCCAGAATCACCCCGGCAAGAAACGGCACATAGGCCGGCAGGCCGCCGCCATACGTATACAGTACATAATAGCCGACGGCAAAACCAAGCAGAAACCCGCAGAATGCCATCAGCTGTTTCATCATCTTATAGCCGAAGAAACAGATCAGAACAGACAGGATCAGCTCCAATACCCCAACAGCCTGTCCTATTGTTACGGTTGTATTCATAATCTCACTCATAGCACCATGTTACCCTCAAAGCATCATGAAAACAATGCTTTACTTTTCCTCATCATCCAGAAGATCAAAGGTATGCGTGCCGTCAGACTCTCCATAATAGCCCTGATACTGCTGTGAGAAACTGGCATTTTCTTCAATCCATGCCGTCTTCTGTTTCCATTCGATCTCTCTCTCCATACGATGAACAAGAAGCGTGCGGTTCAGAATCGGATTCTTCTGCTCAAATGTGCCATCCTCATGAAAGCCGAGCTTCTCAGCAGCCCGCATGGACTGATGATTGCCGTCATAATAATGCCAGATGAAAGTTTCATACCCGAGATCCATCACTGCATAATGAATCAGAGCCTGGGCAGCCTCTTCAATGTACTGATGGCCCCAGTACGGCCGGCCCAGCCAGCAGCCGATCTCCGCATGCGTGCCATTCATCTTCCGCAGGGCAATATTGCCGATCAATGCTCCATCTTCCTGACGGACAATGGCATATGTGTCAGGCACCATCAGAACCGTCTCCACAATCCTTTTTGTCTCAGCCATGTCTTTGTGCGGATTCCATCCGCACATCGGCCCGACATCCGGGTCTTTTGCCAGTTCATAGCAGGCAGGCACATCCTCTTTCTGCCATGGTCTCAGCAGCAGACGCTCTGTTTCAATCTTTTCCATACTCCTGCCTCCTTTGTCAGTCATTATACAGCAAATGAAAAGAGAAACAGCATATGCCATTCCTCTTATTCCTCTTCCGCTCTTGCCTCACAATAGATGCACCGGTAGGGATGATTTTTATCAATCCGCCTGAAGTAATGGTGGATTTCCTGTTCACAGGATGTAATACACCGCTCATTGTGGCAGATATATTTATCCTTTACGATTTCACCCTGGGGCACATACCTGTGATGATCATTTTCCAGAAGAAGCCTTCGGATCAATGCCATCCGCATATAGCGGCCGTTGTATACCTGCTTGAAATAGCATGCTCTGGGATCATCATCCACTTCCACGGAAATCTCATTCACTCTTGGCAGCGGATGCATGACAATACAATCCTTCTTTGCCCGGGAAAGCTTGTCCATGTCCAGAATATAGCTGTTCTTCAGCCGGTCATAGGTCACAAGTGAATTGAACCGTTCCTTCTGGATGCGGGTCATATACAGTACATCAAGTAACGGCAGCGCCCCTTCCAGAGATACCGTTTCAATATACGGAATGCCTTTCTCTTCCAGCTCTGCCCTGACATACTTCGGCAGTCGCAGCTCATCCGGTGAAATCAGAACCACCTTCAGTCCTTCATAGCGCATCAGTGCTCTTAACAGAGAATGTACCGTGCGGCCATAGCGCAGATCACCGCATACGCCTATGGTCAGATGATCCAGTCTGCCCTTTTCCCGGTAAATTGTACAGAGATCCGCCAGCGTCTGGGTAGGATGGGCATGGCCGCCGTCACCGGCATTGATGACCGGAATATCCACCGCCTGCGCTGCCGCAAGCGGCGCCCCTTCCATGTTATGGCGCATGACTATGATATCCGCCAGCTCTGAAACAACCTTGGCCGTATCATGCACACTTTCTCCCTTTGATACAGAAGAAGAGGCCGCCCCGGTAAACCCGATGACATCTCCCCCTAATCCCTGCATGGCCGCAAGAAAGGAGAATCTGGTTCTGGTACTGGGTTCATAGAACAGGGCGGCCAGTCTTTTACCCTTCATGCATGAATCATACTTTTCGGGATGATTCATCATGTCCACGGCATCATCGATCAGTCCCTGGATGTCCGCCACGGAAAGATCCATGATATCAATCAGGTCTTTCATTTCTTCATCCAGCTTTCATCGTCCGGATGATTGCGGAACGCAATCACCTTTTCGACATCGCTCTCTTTGATATAACCCTCTTCAGCAGCGCATCTGGCAATGGTATCAAAGTCGGTCAGGGAGATATTCTTCACATGATTCTCAGCCAGTCTGTTCTCTGCCTTGTCCATGCCGTACGTTACAATGGATACAATACCAAGCACATCTGCCCCTGCTTCTCTTAATACATTGACCACATCCACACAGGAACCTGCCGTGGAAATCAGATCCTCCACAACAACTGTCTTCTGGCCTTTTTCCAGCTTGCCTTCAATCTGGTTCTTACGACCATGATCTTTGGAACCGGTACGTACATAGCCCATCGGCAGACCCAGCTTATAGCCCGTAATCGCCGCATGGGCAATACCGGCCGTAGATGTTCCCATCAGAATCTCAGCATCCGGATAATTTTCCTTCACCAGTTCAGCCAGACCTGTTTCCACATCTTCTCTGACCTTTACATCACTCAGTGTCAGACGGTTGTCACAGTAAATCGGAGAATGAATGCCGCTGGCCCAGGTAAAAGGCTGATCCGGGGAAAAGAATACTGCTTTAATGGATAATAAATCTTTTGCGATTGTTTCACTGCGTGTCATTGCCTACTCTCCTTTGAACTCTCTTACACATTCACGATAGGCAGCCACAGGATCTGCTGCCCTGGTAATGGAACGGCCTACCACAATATAATCAGAACCGATCTTTGCGGCATCCGCCGGTGTCATGACTCTCTTCTGATCACCTTTGTCATCCCCTGCCAGGCGGATGCCCGGGGTCACCGTCAAGAAATCAGCACCGCACCTTTCATGGACAACACCAGCCTCCAGCGGTGAGCAGACAACACCATCGAGCCCCGCCTTCTTTGCATTCTCGGCATAATGCATGACCACTTCCGCCATCGGCTCATGGATGAGCAGTTCCTCTTCCATGGCCTTCTGATCTGTACTGGTCAGCTGAGTAACGGCAATAAGCCTGGGACGTGTTCCATCGGGTCTTGTCAGACCTTCCAGCCCGGCCTGCATCATGGCAATTGTACCGGCCGCATGTACATTGACAATATCCACATCCAGAAGGGACAGCACATGCATGGCCTTTTTCACTGTATTGGGAATATCGTGCAGCTTCAGATCAAGAAAGATCTTATGGCCTCTTGCCTTGATCTCTCTCACAATGGATGGACCTTCGGCATAGTACAGTTCCATGCCGATCTTGACAAAGGGCTTCTCCTCCCTGAACTGATCCAGAAACTTCAGTGTCTCTTCTCTTGTCGCAAAATCACATGCAATAATGACGTCTTTCATCCTAATTCCTCCAGGCTTTCTATATGATACTTTTCCATGCATGCAGGAAGATCTTCGATCATCTTCTGACATGCCCATGGATCAATCAGATTCGTTGATCCTACCTCTACTGCTCTGGCCCCGGCCATCATCATTTCCAGAATATTCTCCGCACTGGAAATCCCGCCAAGACCAACTACCGGAATCTTTACGGCATGGGCCACCTGATAGACCATTCGCACAGCCACCGGGAATACCCCGGGACCGGAATACCCGCCGGTCATATTGCCTAATAACGGCTTTCCTGTTTTCAGATCAATCCGCATGCCAAGCAGCGTATTAATCAGACTGATGCCATCTGCCCCAGCCTGTTCACAGGCCCTGGCAATACTGACAATGTCTGTGACATTAGGCGACAGCTTGACAATTACCGGTCTGGTACTGACCGCCTTCACGGCCTGAGTGACTTCATAAGCGCTTTTCGGATCTGTTCCAAATGACATCCCGCCGCCCTTTACATTAGGACAGGAGATATTGATTTCAAACCAGCCGATGCAGTCTTCCTGATTCAGTTTTCGGACCACTTCCACATAATCCGGTATGGAAAAGCCTGACACATTTGCCATAACCTTCTTATGGAATACTTCACGCATCTTCGGCAGTTCTTCCGCAATAACCCGGTCTACCCCGGGATTCTGCAGACCCACGGCATTCAGAAGACCGGCATCACATTCCGCAATGCGCGGCTGTACATTGCCGGTTCTTGGCTGCAGGGTCGTTCCCTTGAAGGAGAACGAACCAAGCATATTGATGTCATAGAACTGCGCATATTCATAGCCATAGCCGAATGTACCGGAAGCCGGTATGACCGGATTGTCCAGTTCAATCCCGCAGAGATTCACCTTTGTATTCACCATACAAGCACCTTCCTGTCAAACACCGGTCCATCCGCACACACACGCTTCGCTCCTTCTCTTGTAACGATCGTACAGCCAAGACACACCCCGAAGCCGCATCCCATTCTTTCTTCCATGGAATACTCTCCATCGCTTTCCAGCATGCTGTCTATATTTTTCAGCATTACCGCCGGACCGCAGGCATATACATAGCTGTACTGCTTAACCATCTTCAATCCATCCGTGACAAATCCCTTTATGCCGCAGGAGCCATCCGCTGTACATACAATCACATCACAGCCAAGTTTTCTGAATTCCTGTTCATAGAAAATTTCATCCTTCGCATTAAAGCCAAGTATCACCGTAACATGGCTATTCTTTGAAAGCTTTTCAGCCAGCATGTATAGCGGCGGTACGCCGACCCCGCCCCCGACAAGCAGCGGATATCCACCTGCTCTTGTCAGATCATAGCCATTGCCTGCAGGCAGCAGCACGTCAAGCTTCTCACCTGCCTGCATGTGACTCATCTGCTCTGTGCCATGGCCGACCGCCTTATAGATCAGCGTCAGCACGCCGTCTTTTGCCTGACATACGCTGATGGGTCTTCTGAGATATCTGCCAGGCAGCGCAATATCGACAAACTGGCCGGGATGAATGTCATCCGTATCAGCTTTCAGTCTCATCTCATATACACTGCGGGCAATGTTTCGATTTGAAAGAATTTCATCTGTTTCCTGTCTCATGTGACCTCCTGAATGGTCTGACCGGCAGCGTGATCTGCTGCAGTACATGCAGAAGCGCACGGGCAGCAGACAGGGAAGAAAGCACAGGCACCTGATTTTCAATGGCACAGCGTCTGATCCTGACGCCGTCTGTTTCCGCTGCCGTATAGCCGGCTTCTCTTGTATTAATGACATATTTCACATTGCCGGACCGAAGTGCCCGATAGATTTCATCGGATCCATCCGAGATCTTATCAAGACTGTGGGTACGGATGCCATGGCGGCGCAGTACTTCAGCTGTACCGGATGTAGCGATGATGTTGAAGCCAAGATCATAGAAGCCCCGGATGACCTCCACCGTCTGGTCCTTATCACTGTCGGCCACCGTTGCCAGTACGGTACCGTAGTTGGACAGCTTCATGCCGCTTGCCTGCATGCCTTTGTACAGCGCTCTGTATAAAGACACATCGCAGCCGATGGCCTGGGCGCAGCTCTTCTTTTCCAGGGACAGTGCAGCTTCACCTGCCTGCTGTTTTTCCGTTTCAAACAGCGGCACTCTGACACAGTACATCTCTCTTTCCATCAGCACATTGCCATAATAGCCGCATGCATTCAGGGTCTCTCCCATCCATACACGCATGGCTGATGCCGTCAGCCGCATTCCCGTACATTTCTCAAGAAACGGCACATCCTCATGAAAGCCTCTGTGAACTGCCCCGATGCGGATCGTACCATCACCGTCAATCAGAAATCTGACCCGGAAGATGCCGGTCACCTTCAGCTTTCTGCCGATAACTCTTGTATATTCAGCTAAGGCAGCCTGGTCTTTTTCCGTCAGGGTTGAAGAAGGATAGACGGCAATCGAATCTGCCTGATTGACTCCGGCCCTTTCCATCTCTTCCACAATACCGGCCGCATAGACTTCCCGGCCATCACCGATGGCTGTTACATCCGCCATGCGGCTGGGCAGATACTGTTTCACTTCCACGCTGTTTCCATCCACTTCCTGCAGGAAGCGATCCGCCTGTTTCTCATCCGCAATGACTTCTGCTCTGGAACGGCCGTTCCCCTTTCCTTCGATCATGACCGGCCAGCCGATCTTCTCTGCTTCTTTGACCGCCTCTGTTTTCTCACATCTTACTTTGATTGTATGCGGCAGATCCATCGTACTGACTGCTTCTTCAAAAAGATCCCGGGGTCTATCCTTTACTGCGATACCGTTTTCTTCCAGCACTTTCTGCAGCTCTGCCCCGTCCTCTTTGACAAAGCTCAGAAACACTGTCTGTATGTGCTTTTCCTTTACAAGCTGCAGCACATGTTCCGGGCTGACTCTGCCGTTATAGACGCAGACATCTCTGATCGGCATATGGCAGGAAGCCATGGTATGATCCAGCAGTGTCACATTGTATTTTTCGCTTAAAGCCTGCACTGCTTCAATACACCCGGCCGACATGCTGCGGCTGCTCGCTTCTTCCTGCACAGCACCCAGTACCATGACATTTTCCCGTCCTTCTTTCTGCACGCCTTTCTGCATGCAGGTAAGAGGATACGGGGAAGTATCAAGGCACGTCTTTTTCAATTCCTGCAGAAATTCTGCTTTGATTCCTGATACCCCGGCCACCTTGTCAGCAGCTTCATTGCGGCTTAATAATTCCTGCAGCACTTCCAGCTTCTGCTCAGCCGCCTTTGCCAGCAGAGTATTTGTATCAAGCCGGCTGATCTGATCCGTATCTGAAAGGACAAGATCATGCAGAGCAGCTGAGAGCACGGTACCATGACTGATGACGTATGTCCTGGTGCTGCCGTTATCTGCCGGCTTCTGTACCGTCCAGCCATCTCTCTTTTCGATCTGATGCAGTTCATGTCCCAGAAACAGCTCAACCTGCAGCGCCCCTGCATGCATGCCGGCAGCACTTTCCAGAAATACCGTCAGAAGATCCAGATACGGTCTTACCTTCATGATCTGTACTTTTTCACTCTCGGCATGAATTGCAATCACAAAAGCAGACACCCCGACCATCTTCAAAGAAGTCATGAACTGTTCCACTTCTTTTTCGATGCGCTGTTTCAGTTCATCATGAAGAGAGAACGCCGGGCTGATAAGAACGCTGTCCCTTTCATTATGCGATGCGTCTTCCAGCTGTTCACCGTTCACAAGATGAACAATCGTCCCTTTACAATCCCTGGCTGCCAGCCACAGTATCTTATGGTAGTGATCCAGCGTTTCCCCGGAAAGGTATTCCGGTGTACTGCCTTCACTGACCGCTTCTCCTAAAGGTGTATCAAGCAGTTCACAGCCAAACAGCTGACACCGGCACTCTTCGCTGACGCCTCTGTTTTTGAGTTCTCTGACAAGCTTCAACGCCTGATGGCCGCCCGCATAGGGAATCACCCATGCCGGTCTTTCATGGCGGATAATCCGGGCAACATATTCCAGTCTGACCGGTTCCAGATATGCCTCATCGGCATCCAGAAGCGGCGCAGATGCCTCATCTCCACAGAACAGCACTTCTCTGTTTTCTTTCTTCAGTGTCTCAATGCACGTCATCAATCCATCATCCAGCCAGGATGCGTCTTCTTTCATGGCGGCACCGGGGCCGATGATCAATACTTTTTCTTCTGCCATACGATTTTTCCTTTCGTATATACTGCTTCACAGACACCATTGACAGACATGTTTTCAAATGGTGTGGCTCTTCCTTTTGACAGGAAGTCCTCAGAATGAATCTGAACGGTTTCATTCAGATTGAAGACCGCAAATCCTTCCATGGGTATATGGAAGCGTGATCTTGGATGATAAGCCATCAGTTCCATCAGTCTTCTGAGACTGATGATGTTTTTCTTCACAAGGTATGTATATAGGATTGGAAAGGCTGTTTCAAGTCCTGCCACACCCATGGCAGAGCCCTTCAGCCCCCTGCTTTTTTCTTCAATGCTGTGCGGGGCATGATCCGTCGCAATGCAGTCAATCGTACCATCCTGAATGCCCTGGATCAGCGCTTTTCTGTCTTCTTCTGTTCTTAACGGCGGATTCATCTTCCATCTGCCTTCATCCTGCAGATCATTCTCCGTAAAGATCAGATAATGCGGAGCGGTTTCACAGGTTACATCAATACCCTTTCTCTTTGCTTCCCGCACAAGCTGTACGGATTCTTTTGTGGAAACATGGCAGATATGCAGTGAACATCCTGTTTCTTCGGCCAGCCGGATATTTCTTCTGACTTCTTCATATTCCGATGCACTGGAAATTCCCTTCATGCCATGCGCTCGCGCGTAGGCACCATCATGGATACAGCTGCCCCCAAGCAGAGCATTCACTTCACAGTGTGCCGCTACAATTTTATGCAGGGAAGCAGCTTTTTTCATGACAGAACGCATCATTTCTTCAGACTGTACCCCATGCCCATCATCTGAGAATGCAATGACGTATGGTGTCATTTCCCTGAGATCCGCCATGGCTTCTCCCTTTTCACCGCGGGTCAGAGCACCATAGGGATAGACATCAATCACCGCATCTTTCGCAATGCATTTCATCTCTTCCTGCAGATGTTCCAGACTGTCCGGCACCGGGTTCAGATTGGGCATGGTACAGACAGCTGTATAGCCGCCATGGGCCGCCGCCAGAGAACCGGTACGTATTGTTTCTTTATAAGAAAAACCCGGCTCTCTGAAATGGACATGCACATCACAGAAACCGGGCAGAATTGTTAAAGACGGATCATTGTAAACATGAAGAGAAGGATCATGGGAAAAAGCATTTTCCACGTATCTCTGCAATGTCTCATCAGCGTAAATATGTACCTTTCTCTCCATAAGACCTCCTTATGAAAAAAGCCTCTGCCATACAGAGGACATGAAAAAGACAATCTGAACTATCCGCTTCGTCTTTCTGATCTCTCTGTATCAGCTTTAAAGATGAACCTTATTAATAAAACTATAAACCGCTTCTTTTGTCAACGGTACTTCGTTTCCTCAGCCATACCTCTCAGAAAGTGCTGCAGCTCATCACTGCAGGCATTCTTCATGACAATCTGGCCTGCTTTTTCATTCACCATCAGATAGAACGCATCTTTTTCCTCAACAACTTTATGAAGCTTATGGTAAGGATATTCTCCTTTTTCCTTATCCCATTTCACGCTGAAGGAATCTTTGAAGAAACTGAGCTTCTGTTCTCCCGTACTCAGCATTTCATTGTCCTTATATCTTTTACGCACAGCTTTCCGGAAGAAGACATCATTGAAGACAAGATACAGTACGCCCATGATCAGACAGAACAGCGTGATGAAACTGATTTTCAGCAGGATGCCGACAAGTGCTCCTGCAAACATAATCAGAGCCAGTATCAATGTTCTTTTCCGTGAGGCATACTGCTCTTCCCTTCCGACATGACTGCAGTATCTGTAATAGGTCTGGAAAGGTATTTTCTGACTGATCTGATAAAAACGCTTCTCTGCCATGTTTTTACTCCGTAATATAGACGCCGTCGTCTTTGTCAATGGGCTTGATATGAACTGCCACATTTTCTTCCATGGATGTCGGCACATTCTTGCCGACATAATCAGGCCGGATCGGCAGTTCCCGATGTCCTCGGTCTACCAATACTGCCAGCTGAATATACTTCGGCCGGCCAAGCTGAATCACCGCTTCCATGGCGGCTCTTGCCGTTCTGCCGGTAAACATGACATCATCCACAAGGATGACTGTTTTTCCAGTCACATCACATGGAATAAATGAGCCATGCGCTCTTTCGGTTTTTTCAGCTTCGTTGAGATCATCCCGGTGCAGCGTGATATCCAGCTGTCCTGCCGGCACTTTACGTCCTTCAAACTTTTCAATATTGGCCTGCAGCACCTCGGCAATCGGTACGCCTCTTGTCTGTATGCCAAGCAGAATAATATTCTCCACCCCGTCATTATGTTCAATGATTTCATGGGTAATACGGGCCAGCGATCTGCGCATGGTCACCGCATCCATCAGCTGTGTTTTTACAGTCATTGCATGCCTCCAAAATATCCTTCCAGGGTCTGTCCGCTGTTTTTTACCGCCTGTGCTGTTTCCACACCGACATAACGGTATGCCCAGGGGGAATAGATAATACCTGTTTCATCCTGCGTGCCTGCCGGATAGCGGGCCACCCAGCCATATTCTGCCGCATGAGCATCAAGCCAGGCATACGCTGATGTGCTGTCAAAGCACGCATCCAGCGTACACGCTTCATCGCCTGTTTCATCAATATCCACGGCCAGGCCAAGCTGATGTTCACTGTAGCCGGGCTGATCATCGATCGTATCGGCATATGCCTGTCCAAACTGTTCTGTGTAATAGCTGTACAGGCTCTGTTCATATTCATAGGAACGGTATGCGCTGACAAGCGTCAGCTGTACGCCATCCGCCTGGGCCGCCGCAAACATCTGTTCCAGAGATGCGGCAGCTACACTGCGCAGCTGTTCTTCCCGCAGTGAATTGACATTGACCGTACGCAGATCAGCCGGCACATAGTCCGGAGACAGCGGCTGACTGTGATTGACGATCCGCAGCAGTGAATCATCACTGACTGTATCCGGTGTACTGGAAGGCGCAGCAGAAGGTGTCTCTGTGGGCTGTACCGCTGGTACGGCAGAAGGTTCTGCCGTTACTGATGCAGTTTCTTCAGCAGCCGCGGAAGGTGTCACAGCTGCTGTCGTATTATTCTCTTTTCCCTTATTGCGGGCTATTTCCGTAATCTTATCCATTCCGCCGGTCACCGTCAGATAAATAAGGCATCCGACAATGGCAGCACACAGGATAATAACCGCATAAAGCTTGTGATAGAACTTCTTCTCAGCACGTCTCATAGCGAAATTATACTACAGAAAAGCGCAAAGCGGCTCTTCACCCCAGGCAGGCTTCAGCTTTTCCCGGGTAACAGGGCTGCCCGCATTAACCTGCTTCATCCATATTTCCTATCGTTTTCTTTTCCCCTGCCGCACATGCGTCAAGTGGCCTGCAGATGCTATAATTCTTTTACATATGAGTAATGGATCTAATGAAATACTGAGGGAAATCCCTCATCTCAGCGATGCAGAGCTGCATGTCTACCGCTATATCCTTGCCCATGCAAGGGACATCCCATCCATATCAGTTCATACGCTCGCTGCTTTGACAAATACAAGCACTGCTACCATCCTGCGGCTTTGCCGCAAGTACGGCTGCCGCACATTCCCGGAATTCAAACTGTGCCTGGAAGAAGAACTTGCCTGCCAGCCGGATGCGGATCTCAGAGAATACGGTTCCGGCAGTCATAATCTTTCCTATTTCTTTTCCCGTACGCTGAATGATCCATCATTTGATGACTCTTTGAATAAAGCGGCAGAACTGCTGGCACGCTGTTCCCAGATTATTTTCCTGGGAGACGGATCAAGCAATATTGTCTGCGACTATGCGGCCATGTATTTCTCCTATCAGTGCCGCTATGCCTCACGGGTGGAAGATGTACGCAATTATGCCCCGGAATTTTTCTTTTCCTCCCTGCCGGAAAATACGTGCATTACAGCTCTGTCAGTAACCGGAGAAAATCCGCATATCATCCATTTCCTGCAGCGTCCTCATTCCCGTTCTTTGAAAATCATTGCCATCACAGACGATGCAGAATCCATGCTGGCAAATATCGCGGATGTTTCCATCTCCTATAACATTCCCATTACGATGTTTCATGATTCCAATCTGACCTCCCAGGTACCGGCGGTCTATATCGTAGAAGAACTGTCACGCCGCACACACCAGATGTTAAGCAGCGACAGATAAGGCATTCCGTATTTTTGATTTACAGATCCTTCATTCTGACCTTCACTTTTCTGTTTCCTTCTTTCTATACTGAAGCAGAACAAAAGGAGGTATCATCATGAATCCCAAACAGCTGACCAATCTGAAAAACCGTCTGCCTCTTCTCAAAGCAGATCATGGCGATCTTGCCGCCTGGTTCAAAGGACCCGGGCAGCAAAGCATGCAGGCGGGCACGAAAGTACAGATTCTCTTTACCCATCCGGATGGTTCCCAGCAGGACTGCTCCCTGACCCTGACTGAGAATGATATGGAAACACTTCGGCTGGTAAAAGAAACATTTGCGAAAAAGAAGTAACTGATGCGGAAGGTACCCCTACCTCCCGCATTTTCAATCTTTACCATATATAATGTAGCTAGAAGAGAGGTCTGCGCTATGAGAAAAAAAATATATTACCAGGACTGCGGCGTACTGGGCGGACGAACCATTTTCCACACAGGCGCAGAATTCGACACAATTGAATCACCAGACCCGATCGGCATCCTCAATGATCTTATGAGCAGGGTATATCAGGACTTTGAAAAAAATGGCAAAGATCATATCTATCCATTTCAGCGCTTTGCCATCTGTCTGATTCACATGGATGGATCAATACATGTGATTCTGACATCAGCGGATGAAAACAGCAGACCGATTGCAAGCTATATGGATCATGTCGGCAAACGAAAAGCTGATTATAAAGATATTGATATGATCCTGACAATGAACAGTGTTCAGCTTTATGATATTTTTCAGGAAATACGCCCGAATCACTATGAACAGCTGAGTGAAGAAGAAACAGAAGAAACCCAGTCAGATGACTATCATTTAACTAATATCAGATGTCTTGATCTTTTTGGCTGCTGCAATGCACCAATGGTGGAAAAGAATGATTCTTTTCATAACTATATTCGCTGGAATCTCGGTGCAGATTTCTATATTGAAGCAATGGACAATGAAGAAACAGACCGCCGGGAGTTCTGGATCTGCCGCGATTACAATGATGCCAAATATCTGTTCGACGACTATGAAACCGGTGATCAGGGCTGGCATAATCTGTTTGACCATCAGAACAGATTCGTAATTGATCAGCATTTTGCCGAATTTATTGCGGACATGAGCGATCCGGATGAATACTTCATTATAGATAATTATTTTCAGCTTATTTTAAGCGATATGGGCAGCCAGAGCTCCCAGCTGAGCTGAATCAGTCTATTTGCTTCATATCAAATGAAGCAGATTTT
>ONOV01000009.1 GCA_900319505.1 uncultured Erysipelotrichaceae bacterium | reverse complement strand
GTTGCACGGATGACAACCTCAACGCCTCTTTCCTTGGAATGATAGACACCAAGGTTTTCAATATTGGCATTTTCCTGTTCAAACAGATTGCATACCTTGGCGAACTGTCCCGGCTGATCCGGCACCTTGACAACAAAACGTGTGCCCTGATGGCGATAGCCGGTCAGGTTCAGGAATGCCTTGAACAGATCCTTCTCGGTCACAATACCGACAACACGCTTAGCATCATCCACAACCGGCAGCACATTGATATTGTTATGCAGCATCTCTTCCGCTGCCTCCTCAATCCAGGCATCCGGGGAAATGGTCTTGACATCCGTGATCATGATATCACGGGCATATGTACGGGACAGAAGGTAGTTCAGTTCATAGATGGACAGTGAAGTGCTGTCCTTGCCCGATGTCTCATTGACAAGACCTTCGGTGATGAGTCCTACCAGCTTGCCGCCCTGTACAACCGGCAGACGGTGGAACTTATGCTTGCCCATGATTTCAAGGGCCTTCAGCAATGTGACATCGGGATCAATCGTAATCGGATCCGCAGTCATGTGGTCTTTTACATACATAGTTGATTATCCTCCAAGGTATGCTTTCTTTACCTGTTCACTGGCAGCCAGCTCAGCGCCGGTGCCCTGCATGGTTATTTTACCAGTTTCCAGAACATATGCACGGTCCGCAATGGAAAGTGCCATCTTTGCGTTCTGTTCTACAAGCAGCACCGTAGTGCCCTGCTTGTTGATATCTTCAATGATATGGAAAATTTCCTTTACAAGTAATGGCGAAAGACCCATGGAGGGCTCGTCCATCAGCATGATCTTAGGTTTAGCCATCAATGCTCTGCCCATGGCAAGCATCTGCTGTTCACCACCGGACAATGTACCGGCCGGCTGCTTTCTTCTTTCAAGCAGTCTGGGGAACAGTTCAAAGACATGGTTCAGATCAGCCTGGAAGTTTTCTTTATCCTTGCGGGAATACGCCCCCAGGATCAGGTTTTCTTCTACCGTCTGTTCGGCAAACACACGTCTGCCTTCCGGCACCTGGGCCAGTCCCAGGCCCGGAATCTTATAGGCCGGGGTCTTGGTCAGATCGACATCATCCAGATAGATATGTCCCTCTGCCGGCTTCAACAGACCCGATATTGCATGCATGGTCGTTGTCTTGCCGGCACCGTTGGCGCCGATCAGTGTAACAATCTCTCCATCATTGACTTCAAAGGAGATGCCCTTGATGGCTTCGATCATGCCATAGCGTACTTTCAGATTCTCAATTCTAAGCATTCTCTTTCCTCCTCATTCACCAATGTAAGCCTTGATGACTTCCGGATTGTTCTGAATTTCCTTCGGTGTGCCCTCTGCCAGCAGCATGCCGTAGTTCAGTACCGTAATTCTTTCACAGATGCCCATGACTAACTGCATATCATGTTCAATTAACAGAATGGAAATATGGAAATGGTCTCTGACCGTTCGGATCATGCGCATCAGATCTTCCGTTTCCTGCGGGTTCATGCCGGCTGCCGGCTCATCGAGCAATAACAGTTTGGGATGGGTTGCCATAGCACGGGCAATCTCAAGACGGCGCTGGGCGCCATACGGCAGGTTGCCGGCCAGGGTATCAGCCTGATCATCCAGTTCAAAGATCTTCAATAATTCCAGAGCTTCCTTATCTGCGTCTTTTTCTGCCTTGAAATATCTGGGTGTATGAATCAGAGAAGTGAGGATTCCGTAATGGATGGAATTGCCAAGACCGATCTTGACATTGTCCAGAACGGAAAGATTGGAGAAAAGACGGATATTCTGGAAGGTTCTGGCAACCCCGGCCTTATTGGCCTGCACAGGATTGAGCTTGGCCATATCCTGTCCGCAGAGTTTGATCGTACCGCGGGAAGGCTGATAAACCTTTGTCAGCATGTTGAATACAGTTGTCTTACCGGCACCGTTAGGACCGATCAGACCATAGATTTCTTCATTATAGATCGTCAGATCCAGCTCATTGACAGCGGTCAGACCGCCGAAATCAATACCAAGGCCTCTGACTTCAAGTACAGGTGTTTTCTCTTCAGCCATTGTCCTTCGCTCCTTCCGCCGGTTTCCGGTTCTTTGCCTTCAGCTTTTCGAACGCCACCTTCAGGTGTTCGTTGTTGGTAATCAGCATGATCGCAATGAGCACGATGGAATAGATCAGCATTCTGTATGTACTGAGGAAACGCAGTACTTCCGGCAGCATGACCAGTACACTTGTAGAAATCAATGTGCCTGTCACATTGCCAAGACCGCCTAATACCACATAAACCAGAATCATGATCGAGTTATTGTAGTCGAATTTGCTTGCCGCAACCGAAGAATAGTTGAGCATATACAGGGCACCGGCTGCCCCGGCCAGAGCACTGGACATGACAAACGCTACGGTCTTTGTTCTGGCAACATCTATACCGACGGTCTGCGCTGCAATACGGTTGTCACGGCAGGCCATGATGGCACGTCCTGTCTTGGAATAGATCAGGTTGAATACCAGAATCAAAGATACAAGCACAAGAATCGTACCGGCAAGGAATGTAGAAGCACGCTGAATGCCGGTAGCGCCCATCGGGCCGGAAATCAGAATCGTGCCGCCATCCTTCATCTTCAGTGTGTTATTGATGAAGGCAAAGTGCAGGCCGTCTGAATCCACGCCGACATAGAAGTTATTGATCAGGTTGACGATGATCTGTCCAAATGCCAGTGTGACAATGGCCAGATAGTCGCCCTGCAGCTTCAGCACCGGTACGGAGATGAGCCAGCCGATCAGACCCGCAATCGCTGCCCCAAGGATAATGCAGATGAGCAGTCTTAACGGAACACTGGTCACCGCGCTCTGCAGTAAGCCGGAGAACACGGCAGCACTGAATCCGCCTACTGCCATGAAACCTGCCTGGCCGAGGTTCAGTTCACCCGAAACACCGACATTCAGATTCAGGCCGATCGCCGCAACAATGTAACATGTGACCGGCACCATGAGGGAGATAATCATACGGGAAAGAGAACCGGAGGCCTGCATTGCCGTAACCACGGCATAGGCAATGACGGTAATGGCAAAAGCGATGATTCTCTGTCTGTACTTCTTTTCTTTGAACAGTTTTTTCATCCTTTCCACCTCATACTTTCTCACTGATCTTCTTACCTAAAAGACCAGTCGGCTTAATCAGCAGGATCACAATCAGCACGCCGAAGACAATGGCATCGGACAGCTGGGTTGAGATATATGCCTTGGCAAGGTTTTCAATAATACCAAGCAAAAGACCGCCAAGGAACGCACCGGGAATAGATCCGATACCGCCAAGAACGGCAGCGGTAAATGCCTTGATACCAGGCATGGCGCCTAACATCGGATAAACCGATGGATAGGTGGAACATAACAGAACTGCCGCAATCGCCGCCAGGCCTGAGCCGATGGCGAAGGTGATGGAAATAATCTTGTTGACATTGATACCCATCAAAGCAGCGGCACCTCTGTCTTCACTTGTAGCACGCATGGCACGGCCTGTTTTTGTCTTATTGATAAACAGAGACAGCAGCCACACAATCAGCAGACATACCACAATTGTTACCAGCGTAACTACCGGCAGCTTCAGCCTGCCGCCGAACAGGTTCACCGTACCATTGATGAATGTCGGGAAAATTCTTGTATCACTGCCCCATAACAGCAGGGCACCATTCTCCAGGAAATAGGAAACACCGATGGCGGTGATCAGAACAGACAGACTGGACGCATGCCGCAAAGGCTTGTAAGCCAGCTTTTCAATCACCACACCTAACAGTGTACATACGATCACTGACACCAGAATAGCCACAATCGCCGGCAGTTTATAGGAACCGATCGCAAAGAATGCAATATAGGCACCTACCATGATAATGTCGCCATGCGCGAAGTTCAGCATCTTGGCAATGCCGTAAACCATTGAATAACCAAGCGCAATCAGAGCATATACACTGCCGAGGCTGAGGCCGTTAATCAGATACGTAAGAAATGACATAACTCTCTAACCTCCTCTTTAACCAGCAAAAGAAGGCTGTCCTTAACTTTTCTTTAAGGCAGCCTCCTTTCCAAATCATATCAGGTCAGTCTACACTGACGTACTTGCCATTCTGAATGACAACAGCCTTAGGATCCTTTGTCACTTCACCTGATTTGCTCCAGGTAACATTTGTGCCTGTCAGACCATTGAAGGACATGCTTGTAAACTGCTTAACCAAAGCAGATGTGATATCATCTGTGGCATCACTCGGCTTGCTGCCGGCATTTTCCAGAGCCTGTGCGATTGCATATACAGCATCGTAAGCATCAGCTGCGAACTGGTTCGGTGTTTCGCCATAATCTTCCTTGTACTTCTTGACGAAGTTCTGTATCTTTTCATCTGCAGCATCTGCAGAGAACGGTGTGAGCATATACAGACCTTCAGCCAGAGATGTATCGAAGCCGTCCAGAGTCAGGATACCATCCATACCATCGCATCCGAAGAAGTTAGCCTTGTAGCTGTCCTTATTCGCCTGGATCAGGATCTGAGAAGCCGGCTGGTAGTAGATCGGCAGGAAGACCAGATCAGCACCTGCATCCTCGCAGCCCTTGACATATGTGGAATAGTCTGTTGTGCCGTTCGGGAAGCCGCCTTCATAAACGACATCCAGACCGACCTTGGCTGCTTCCTCCTTGAACTTGCTGTAGATACCTGTGGAATAGTTATCATCGTTACGATAGATAATGCCTACTTTTTTACCGAGATCAGGGTGCTTGGAGATATAGTCAGCAGAAGCAGTACCCTGGTTAGGATCGGTGAAGCACATCTGGAAGATGTTGCCATACGGATCAGAATAATTTTCTGTATCCTGATAGATGATAGCCGGAGAAGAACCGGAAGGTGTGATTGCAAAGATGTTTTCATCCTTGTAGTAAGAGGATACAGCCTGGCCGGCACCGGAAGTTGTGGTACCGATGGATACCTGCATGCCCTTATCCATCAGATTGTTGAAAGCTGTAACAGCTTTTTCACCATCTGCCTGGTCATCTTCGAATACGAAGTTGAATTTAACCTTGCCTTCTTTATTGATTTCATCAACAGCGATCGTGGCACCGTTCTTAACGGCATTGCCATATACAGCAGCATCGCCGGAAAGAGGACCGGAGCCGCCAAGTACAAATGCATCGCCAGAACTGCCAGAATCTGAGCCGGATGTTGAAGAAGATGAACTTGAGCTGCCGGAACCGCAGGCTGTTAAGGTTACAGCCATCATAGCTGCCAAAGCTGTACTGAACACTTTGTTGAACTTCATATCTTTTCCCTCACTTTTCTTCTTTTTTCTGAAGATGAATCCATTATAATTAATTCCCGTTTCATTGCAAGATTTTTTTCAAAATGTCTTACATTATTTTCTGAAACACATTTTCAATATGAAACATTTTCAGCATCTGCCACCCTGCCCAGCGTCTTGGAGAGATCCCATCCCCGATATACTGCACCAGCACACCGCAGAAGATATGGCGGTAATAGCGTGCCACAGGCAGACGGCCGCTGTCACTGATGGCAATCCCGTATTCACGGGCACACACCCGCTGCCTTATACAGCATCTGATCCGCATAGCGGTTGAGGGAAATAATGAAATCATTACGGTACTGTGACAGATAGAGATGTTCAATCATATCGCCGACATCCTGTTAATAGCTGCAGAAGGTTCTGCGGCTGATTCCGGCCTGCCGGCATATTTCACTGACCGGAATGTCATCCGCATTTTT
>ONOV01000139.1 GCA_900319505.1 uncultured Erysipelotrichaceae bacterium | reverse complement strand
CACATTCAGATTCTCATCCTCATCCAGATGCTGACCCATGAAAGCACCTTTCTTTGCATAGTAGAGATCTATGACCTCACTGTCATAAGCCGGAGTCGGAAACATTTTTCCCAGATAAAACCAGTCTGTTCCCTCATATCCTGTTTCTTCAACAATTTCTCTTTTTGCTGTTGTCAGAGGATCCTCACCGACTTCTTTCTTGCCGGCCGGGAATTCCAGGGTGACACACTTCTGGGCATATCTGTACTGGGTCACCATGAAGAACTTTCCATCTTCATCTTCCAGAGCGATACCGACACCGCCTCTGTGTTCTACAACTTCTCTTTCCGCGATCAGACCATCAGGCATCTGCGCCTCATCTTTTCTGACAGTGAAGATATTGCCTTCGTATATTCTCTGGGTACCGATTGTTTTCTCACTTAAGTCTTTCATCAATGAACTCCTTATATGTTTATTCTATTGTAAGTCATATAATTCGTATAAGGAGTCTGAAATGAAGAAGAAAATATACTTTGCAGGCAGTATCAGAGGCGGAAGAAGCGATGCGTCTCTGTATCAGGAAATCATTGCCTTCATCAATGAAACAGATACCGTACTGACCGAACAGGTCGGAGATCTCTCCCGTTCCGTTCTGGAACAGGCAAGAGACAAGGATGAACAGATTTATCTGCAGGATATTTCCTGGCTGAGGGAAAGTGATCTTGTCATTGCGGAATGTACCGTACCATCGCTCGGCGTCGGCTACGAACTGGCATATGCGGAAAAGTACAATAAGCCGGTACATGTCTTCTATCGTCCGGATGAGACATCTTTATCGGCAATGATCAAAGGCGATCGATACTATAGCATTCATCCCTACCATACAAAGGAAGAGATGAAGGAAAAAATCTGTAAAATACTTGAACGGGAGTGATGTAACGCATCATTCCCGTTCACTTCTTTTCAAAATGAAAGAGAAGGATTACTTCTTTTCATCCTTCTCCTCTTCCAGCTTCTTTTCAGCCGGTTTCTTTTCTTCCTTTTTTACTTCTTCCAGATTAACCGCTTCCGGCTTTTTCAGGATCTGAGGCACAACAATGTCTTCATCCTTCTTCTTTTCCACGGCCGCCGGCTTTTCTTTTTCAACGATGCCGGCACGCAGAACAATCTCCTCGGTCGGAGCATCATCCTGCGGAATTCTGGTGCCGCAGTGATGGCAGAAGACTTCATCCACTTCCAGCTTTGTTCCGCAGTTCGGGCAGTATCTGACCACCTTCACTTCCGGATCCGGCTGACGCATGCCGCAGTATGGGCAGAAGACGGAATCTCTTGGAATTCTCTCATTACATGCCACACATCTGACAATGCCCCGCATCTCGTCAATGACGGCATTCTTTTCATCAATGGCTTTCTGCAGCGTGACTGCCTGATCAATCAGATCTTTATTCAGATCATCCGGATCATTCTTATGCGTATCCACATAGTCCTTGCCTAACTGCTTATAGATGTGGTCCAGATTCTTCTGCAATCTGCTGATTTCACGATGCAGTCTGAAGATCTGCCACTGTCTGCTGATCCAGTTCGCTAATTTATCAAAGATATCCATACCAGAATAGTAACATATTTCTATCATCTTGTTTCTCCACATTATTGTGGACAAATGTGGAAAGATTGTGGAAAACTCTGAATCATTCCTGCCTCTGTCATGCCTTTGATGGTGGAAAACTGCAGTGTCTTCTGTATTGACGCATCATTTCATCGTCCTGCAATACAGGAACAGGGAGGTCACTGTATGATCACAATACGACCTTATATACCTGAAGATGAAAAGCCTGTGGCAGACATCTGGAACTATGTTGTAGAAGAACATGATGCTTTAGCGCAGACGGAACCATTGCGGCCGCATGAAGCAGATGCTTTCTTCAGAAAGCAGACTTACACCGGTGCTGCCGCAGATGAAAACAATGAAATCGCAGGCATGTATATCCTGCATCCTAATAATGTCGGCCACTGCGGTCATATCGCCAATGCCAGCTATGCCGTCAGACACGATATCCGGGGAGACATATCGGGGAAGCATTAGTAAAGGACTGTCTGACAAAGGCAAAGGAAAAAGGTTCTGCCATCATGCAGTTCAATGCCGTTGTTGCCACTAATGCATCAGCCATTCATCTGTATGAGAAACTCTGCTTTGTCAGACTCGGTGTGATCCCGAAGGGATATAAAAAGAACGCTTAGTTCACCCAGATGGGTATGAGTACTTTAATAACAAGCATTAACACTGAATAAATGCTTCTTCTTTACAGCTGATGCACAAACTGAAGCAGCAGGAAGAAGCGCAGAATATGATCCAATAATGCCAGGATCACAGACGAAATGCTGGCCCACATGGCATTGTGCTGTAAGATATTCCTGAACGAATATGAAGAAATACTGAAGACGCAGCCGTAACAGGATGTCTCTTTTTGTGTGGATTCAAAGTATAGAACTAAGCAGTCCGGCAAAGATCACGGCAAGTCCGACTGCCAGTACATAGTTTCTGACCTTCAGCTTCTGAGCCAATTTCTCTAATAGACGGATAAACAGAATGCCTGCTGCTGTTTCTGCTACAATGCCAAAGGCAAGAAACATTCCGTATGGCATGATGCCTGCTTGGATCGTTAAGCCATAATATCCAAAGATTTTTCCTACTTTAAAATATATCGGGGCAAAGCAGATCAGCCACAGCAAGCCAAGATGAATGAGCAGACTGATCCGCCTGTACTTTTGAATCCTGGAAGTGTTACCGGTACTTTGAAACAGGATAACCATGCCAGTTTCCTGTTCATTGCCATAGGCACTGGAAGCGGGATAGCACAGTCCTGCCAGCATCACAAACAGTGCCAGCAGAATGGTACGCATCCCTGTTCTGCTTTTGAACCATTGATAAGACAGGCGGTTGGCAAAGATCTCATTGTCTTTCAAACTCTGATACTGATCCACTGCCATCTCAAAGCCCAGATAGCGCTGGTACAGCTCACCAGTTGTATCACTTTTAAGATACGCTTCTTCACCAGTCAGATATTCATCCTTTTCAGCTGTCTTCTCCCCTGCCAGTACTTCGGCATATTTGCTGTAATACATCTCAGCTTGTGTCATCCGGGGATGAAAACTGGAAATAAGATATCCTTGTAGCACTGCAATAACAATCAGCGACAGCACTCCCCCTTCCAACAGCCAGTACTTCTTTGCTTCATTTGCAGAAAGACTTCCTTTCATGCGGTTGAGATGGTGTTTGTATTCTTTATTTTTCT
>ONOV01000085.1 GCA_900319505.1 uncultured Erysipelotrichaceae bacterium | reverse complement strand
GTAAACATCAGTACGCATACCGCCACTTCAATACCGTTGAGGGCATGCTGGACAACAGGGTAGGAGGAGAAGTTCTGAATCAGCGCTGAGATCAGGGAAATGATGATCAGGGAAGGAGACACAACACCTAACGTAGCGATGATGCCGCCCCATACGCCTTTGATGTGATAGCCGACAAAGGTTGCCGTATTGACAGCGATGACACCTGGTGTACATTGGCCTACAGCATAGTAGTCCATGATCTCTTCTTCCGTTGCCCAATGGCGGCTGTCAATGACTTCTTTCTGTATCATCGGCAGCATCGCATAGCCCCCGCCGAATGTAAACAGTCCGATTCTGAACCATGCCGTATAAATCTGTGTATAGGTTATTTTCATGCCTTTCCTCCCAGTCTGTCCAGTGCTTCCTCTTTTCTGAACGTGTCTTCTATCTCATGCAGTGAATGCAGGCACATCGGCACCACATAGGCTGTGGCGGAAAACCATGCGCTCTGATCCGCTACCGTAATGGCATCATAGCCGAACTTTCCAACAAACGTCAGGGAAACAAAGGTACGGGCTGCCATTTCCATCAGACCTGCAATCATGGCCCGGTTGGCAAAGCCCATGCCCTGTATCCCCATTCTGAATACATTGAGAATGCCAAGCACCCAGAAACAGTATCCCATTCTTCTTAAATATAATGCCGCAAAATCCAGCTCTTCCGTACTTCCTGCATTCAGAAACAGAAGACAGAGCTTCCGGCCCAGAAAAATCATGACAAGACCTGCTGCGATGCCATACACAACACCCGCCATGGCACCCTCACCAATGCCCTTATGAATCCGCTTTGTCTTTTTTGCACCATAGTTCTGTGAAACAAAGGTACTGACCGCCGTTGCCAGGGCATCAAACGGACACAGCACAAACTGCTTGATCTTTGCTCCAGCTGTAAATGCGGACACATATTTCGTGCCTAATGAATTATTGGCTCCCTGCATGATCATGGAACCGATGGCAACAATCGACCACTGCAATCCCATCGGGATACCCATCCGCAGCAGTTCTGCCGCATCACATCTGCTCAAATGTCTTTCCGAAGGACTGGTCTTCAGAACCGGAAAGGAACGCTTTACCGCAAAAAGACACAGAAAGCCGGAAACAGCCTGGGACAGTACCGTCGCAATGGCAGCACCGGAAACCCCCATGTGGAAGGAAAGGATAAAAAGAAAATCCAGGCCGATGTTCAATACCGATGCAGCGGCCAGAAACAGGAAGGGCGTACGGGAATCTCCGATAGCCCGCATCATGCCGGCAAGCCAGTTGTACATGATGGTAAAGGGAATTTCCAGGAAGATGAAAAACAGATAATGCCAGGCATCATCCATGATTTCAGCCGGTACCTGCAGCGCCGTCAGGATGGCCTTACACAGAATGGCGGTGATCAGCGTAATGCCAAAGGCAAAGCCGGCTGCCATGATACTGCCATTGTATTCATATCTGTGCATGCCCTCTGTATCTTTTGCGCCGAAACGCTGTCCGATCGGGATATTGAAGCCCAGACATAATCCCTGACAAAAGCCAAGCACAAGAAACTGCACACTGGCCGAAGAACCTACCGCTGCTAAAGCATTTTTACCTAAGGTCTGACCGACGATGGCCGTATCGACAATGTTATATGTCTGCTGAAACAGATTGCCTGATAGAAGCGGTAAAGAAAATGACAGAATCAGCGGCAGGATCCTTCCTTTCGTCATGTCCTTTGTATGCTGTTCTGCCATACTCTTTTCCTCCCCTTGTTACAGAGAAGCATTATATAACAATATAAAGTATCTGTTCACTCTGTTACCTTTTTCACAGTCCATTCGCTTCTTTCGGTAAAGAATGCATTTTTCATCCAGCCGGCAAAGAAGGAAATCGCAACTCCTGTCAGCAGAACAGCCGGAATCGTACCGAAGGAAACTGTACCGCCCATGATCCATCCAGCTGCCACCAGAATGATATCGGACAATGTTCTCCATACCTTATAGGAAATACCTGTCTTTTCCGCAATCTCTGCATCAATCGCATCCAGTGAATTCATACCGCCGTCTGCCGCAATCAGCAGACCGCATGCCATCGCCGTAAAGATAATACCCATGGCAAGCTCAATGATGCGTACCGGCATGGCATTCATGGCAGCCAGGGGCTTCATAACCATACCGACAAGATCAATGAACGGTCCGCTCAGCAGACTGAACAGAGCCGTCAGTACACCTACATACTTTCTGGAAACAAACACAGCGGCCGCAAGGAAAATGATATTGTAAATCAACGCTGCCGTTCCCATGGTCACACCAAAGGTATGATTCAGTCCGTTTTCAAATACGGTAATACTGTCTGAGCCCAGTCCTGCCAGCATATAGCTGTTCACCGCTATGCCGAGAAACACGCACGCAGCCAGAATCACAGCAATGTTCTTTCCCACTTTATTCTTCATCCTGATAACCTCCATCCATCCAATTGCGAAAGGATTTTAGCTGAACCATACAGAAAGTGACAAAGACATATGTCCTCTTTTCTTCAAACAGCTGTCCAAAAAATAAAGCGCTTACATGATTCGTGTCAGATGGCGCCTGATTTTCTGATGTCGGTAAAAAAAACAGCGCCGTCATGGCGTCGCTGTCTGTCATCTGATCTGTGATGTGACTTTAAGAAAGTCAGCTTCCTTCATGCCTGCACTGACATACAGAGAATAGCTGTCAGTGCCATCTGTCCATATGGCAAGGCGGGTCAGATCATCTTTCTCGGACAGGAAAATATCATGTCCGTTCTGTTTTCCATTTTCTGTAGCATCAAACTTCTCATCCACATCACTGACATCCAGAACGCCATTGCCTTTGCGGATCACCGCCGTATCGTCATGCGGATATTCATAGCAGATTTCAATGATCTTGCGCTTCTGATTGACCCTGTATTCCAGCCGGTCATAACCGGAGAAACCCGGATCATTCAGTTTCATCCCGCCATATTTCTCGGCCGCTTCCAATGTATCATAGCTGTCCCATACATCCGGTACAGCAGTCGGTGTTGCGGAAACATTCTCTTCCTCATTTTTCTTTACGGTGCTGCCGCATCCGCTGAGTACCAAAGCCATGACAAGCAGACTGATTTCCTTTACCTTCATATCTCACGCACATGCTTTCATCCCTGTAATCTTAACGCTTTTTCCCGTTCTGCGTCATTTTCTTTTAAAAGGGAAAGTCTCAGCAGATCTCTGAGATCGTATACGACAGTGTCTGCTTCAGCTGGTCTTATTCCCGATCTTCTTTCATCAAAATAGACGGTACGCATGCCGCAGACGCGCGCTGCTTTTAGAACGGCATGGTTCTGTGATACAAACAGCGTCTCCTCATAATGACAGCCGCTTCGCTCCTTGAAATCCGCTTCATGAAATGATTCATCGTGCAGACAGGAAATCGTAAGGCCATAGGAAACGGCGCGCCTGATATACCAATGCTGTGCCTTCTCCTTATGCTCTGTCAT
>ONOV01000138.1 GCA_900319505.1 uncultured Erysipelotrichaceae bacterium | reverse complement strand
TGATGGTTTCTCTGATCGCTGATGCGATTGTTGAGGCCAAAGGCGGTGTGCTTGAACATGCTCACCAGGAAGAAGAAGGCGATGACATCACAATGGAGGATGTTATTATCAATGTGGAACAGCAGGCTGCTGAATACGAGAGAAAGAGAAGACAGAAGTATGAAGAGCGCCGTGCGCAGATGGCTGCCAGCAGAGGCAAGTTCAACGGCAATGGCGAGAGACGTGTCTTCCGCAGAGATTCCCGCAATAACAGCAGCACAGCCGCAGCTGCTTCTGCAGATACAGCAAAGAAGGAGGCTGAATAATGGCTGTTACAGTTGCACAGATTAAAGAACTTCGTGAAATGACCGGTGCCGGCATGATGGACTGCAAGAAGGCTCTGACTGAGTCTGACGGCGACATCAAGAAGGCTGTAGACTGGCTGAGAGAAAAGGGTATTGCCAAGGCTGCCAAGAAGGAAGGCAGAATCGCTGCTGAAGGTCTGGCCAGAATCCTGGTTGACGGCAATAAGGCTGTCATCGCTGAAGTCAACTCTGAAACTGACTTCGTTGCCAAGAATGACAAGTTCCTGGCTCTGATCGATAAGACTCTGAAGGCTCTGATCAAGTCTGATGCCAAGACAGTAGAAGATGCGCTTGCTTTACCGACTGAGGACGGCACACTGAACGATTCCTTCGTCAATGCGGTTTCCATCATTGGTGAGAAGCTGACATTAAGAAGATTCGCTATCGTTGAAAAGAGCGATGATGAAGTCTTCGGTTCCTACATGCACCAGGGCGGCCGTATTTCCGCCATCACGGTTGTCAAGGGAACAGATCCCCAGGTTGCCAAGAACATGGCCATGCAGGTTGCGTCCATGAATCCGACATATGTTTCCAGAAACGATATGCCGCAGGATGTTGTTGAACATGAGCGTGAGATCATCAAGGTCCAGATGGACGCTGATGAAAAGCTTGCCAATAAGCCTGAAAAGGTAAAGGCCGGCATCGTTGAAGGCAGACTCTCCAAAGATCTGCAGGAAATGTGCCTGGTTGACCAGATCTTCTTCCTGGATCAGGATAAGAAGTGCGGTCAGTACCTCAAGGAGAACAACTCTGAGGTCAAGTCCTTTGTCAAGTATACAGTTGGTGAAGGCATTGAAAAGAAGCAGGAAGACTTCGCTGCTGAAGTTGCTTCCATCGCAGCCGGCAAGTAATCCGGTTTCATACTGAAGAGAAACGGTGTCCGTTACATGCGGACATCGTTTTCTGTTTTGTGGCATAATAGGATGTAAGAAGGTGAAGCAGATGGAAAAAGCAATGACGATTACCTATGCATTATATGGCAATGTGTATGTAAATCTGACCAACCGGTGTTCCAATGACTGTGTTTTCTGTGAAAGACACTATGGACCTTCCATCAATGGAAAGGATAATCTCTGGCTTGAACATGAACCCGGTGTACAGGAGGTAAAGGATTCTCTGCTGAAGTGGAATCCTTCCGATTATAAAGAAGTTGTGTTCTGCGGGTATGGAGAGCCGACAGAGCGACTGGATGACCTTCTGGAAATTGCCGCATGGGTAAAGCAGACCCTGCATAAGCCGACCCGTCTCAACACCAACGGTCTGGCGGATCTGAGATACAAAAAACATACAGCACCAATGCTGAAGGATAAAATAGATACGGTATCCATCAGTCTCAATGCTGTAAGTGAAGAAAGGTATGATGAGATCTGCCGGCCGGAATTCGGTAAAGGCTCTTTTGAAGCATTGAAACGGTATGCAGAGGAATGTACAGCATATGTGCCGCATGTTGTGTTATCAGTCGTGGATCAGGTGACAACAGCAGAAGAACAGAAAAAAGCCGCTGAGATAGCGGCTGCGTGTCATGCTGTATTAAGAGTGCGTCCGTATGAGGAGAATCCGAATCATTGACTTCGGTTTCTTTTTTTCAGGAACGGCACTTTTTCTTAACGTGCAATAGCCTCTGACCATATGAATCTTAAGTAGGGCGATCACAGCAGTCAGGATCAGCATACAGGCAAACAGAAACAGGCAGGGGATGAAACGGCGCCGGACCGTCTTTTCAGCCATT
>ONOV01000178.1 GCA_900319505.1 uncultured Erysipelotrichaceae bacterium | reverse complement strand
CCGTTGAAAATGGCAGTAATCTTCTCATCTTCTGCTTTCAGATCACTTGCCATGATCGCACTGACGGTCAGTGTTCTGCCTAAGGCAGCTGCACTTGTGGCAAGACAGTCATGTACTTTTCTTGCCTCATCTACCATATTGGTGGTTACGGCCGCATGAATACGAACCAGTCCATCCCATGTCTCTGCAATTGCGATTTCATCTTTCATCTCATTTTCTCCATCAGTTTTTCATTCATCTTGCGCATCTTCACCGGATCAATCTTGACTGCGGCACGATCTCCGGTCATGATGCCGTTATCTTCATCTTCTATATCAGTCAGCTGGGTATAGATACAGCCGGACAGTCCTTTTTCAATGTTCGGCACAATGTCTTTTTCGTATAAGGCATTGACTGCCTGGTCATAATCCAGTCTGTCTTTGTACTGCCTGCAGCCGAATACCTTATCGCTGGTCGGATGGGCAGTGGAATAATAGCCATAGCCTCCGAACTCACTTAAAAGAACAATCCTGCCGTCTTCTGCCGGCATATGAAAATGCCGGTAATAGACATGACGGCTGCTGAAATCCCCGCATCCCTGATCATGCCAGCCGCTGGCACTGTCCACCAGTCTTGTTGTGTCGTATTTTCTGATCCGTTCGGTAATATCTTTCGCATCAAACTGGCCCCAGCCTTCATTGAAAGGCACCCAGGCAAAGATACAGGTATTGTTGTAGAGAGTGTCCAGCATATCATCCAGTTCAGCTTTATAGGCTTTGATGCTGTCTGCCCTGCGGCCCTGTTTTTCATAATCGTTATCTTTACACCTGCGCAGATGGAAGAATAAAGGTCCGATGCTGTTATGCCATCTGCGCAGAGCTGAACCGCCGCAGGGCATATCCTGCATGACTAAAATTCCCATCCGATCACACAGCGAATACCAGCAGCGTGATTCTATTTTCATATGCTTGCGGATCATATTGAAGCCCATCTCTTTCACCTTGCCGAGTTCATACCGCATGGCTTCTTCACTCGGGTAGGTTGTACCGCCTTCCGGCCAGCGTCCCTGATCAAGAATACCGCTTAGAAACAGAGGCTTATTGTTCAGCATAAACCGCACATGGCCCTGTCCGTCATTGCCTCTGGAAAACCGGCGCATACCGAAATAGCTGTGCACCTGATCATCTTCGGTCTCAACTTCTACATCATAGAGAAACGGATCTTCCGTGCTCCAGGCATGGAAATTTTCCATCGGTACGGCATAATGACCATCCCGGGTCAATCCGACATGCGTAAAGGAGCCATCCGGGGCACTGACGGTAATCTTAGCCTGTTCATAATTGCCGGCAAGCTCAATCAGGGCTCTTGCCCCTTCATAGTCAGGCGTAATCTTCATGTCTTCTATGGCATGGGTGCCAAGCTCTTCCAGCCATACCGTACCGGTAATGCCGGCAATAGGCGAATACCATATACCCCCGTGTTCGAGCCTCTGCTTGCCATAGCTGTAAATGCCGGTATCAGTGACATCCCTGACCGCGATCATCAGGGCATTCTGGTATTTGATATACTGCCCGACTTCAAAGGAGAACGGCAGAAAGCCGCCATAGTGGCTGCCGACTTCAAAGCCATTGAGATATACCGTACAGATCTGGTCCACGCTTTCAAAATTCAGCATGATCCGATTAAGTCCCGGTTTGGCCGCAAAGGACTTGCGGTACCAGATGGTTTCTCCCGGCTCCAGGGTATGAGGCGCCATGGATAGAGGTGCACCAACACCAAAAGGCACAACAATCGGCAGCCACAGCCCCGCTTTTGTGTCTTCATCATCCTTCACAATCTGATATTCCCAGATCCCGTTGAGATTCAGCCATCTGCTTCTCTCTAACAGAGGTCTTGGATATACCTGCCAGGGCTTCTTCTCATCCAGTTCATCCGCCCATTTTGATATCAGCACCATAAAACTACTTCTTCTCTCTTACGATATATACAGGTCTCTTCTTTGTTTCAAGATAAATCTTGGAAATATACATGGCCAGTATGCCCATGCACAATAACTGCAGACCGCCGAAAAACAGAATAATCGACACCAGGCTCGGCCACCCCGCCACCGGATCGCCAAAGATCAAAGCCCGTATTACAACAAACAGCAGCGCCACAACCGCAATCAGAGCTCCAGCCAGTCCCAGTCCGGCAATAAACATCAATGGTGCGGTGGAATAGGCAATGATGCCATCCATCGCATAGCCAAACAGCTTCCAGAAACTCCACTTCGTCTTTCCGGCACTTCTTTCAATATTCTCATAGGACAGCCATTTGGTTCTGAACCCGACCCAGCTGTAAATCCCCTTGGAAAAACGGCTGTATTCCTTATCATGAATGATGGCATCCACCATGATGCGCTTCATCATGCGATAGTCTCTTGCCCCATCCACAATCTCCGTATCGCTCATCCGGTTGATCAGATGATAGAAGCGGTGGGCAAACCAGGAACGTACCGGCGGTTCTCCCTGCCTTGAGCTTCTTCTTGCCGCACAGCAGTCATAGCCTTCTTCCATAATCACCCGATACATTTCCGGTAGCAGCGAAGGCGGATCCTGCAGATCCACATCCATGGTCACAGCAAGGTCTCCTTCGGCTGCAGTGAGTCCGGCTAAAAGCCCTGCTTCCTTGCCGAAGTTTCTCGAAAAAGAGATGTAATGCACTCTTTCATCTTTTTCCTGCAGTTTTTTTATCTCAGCCAGCGTATGGTCTTTACTGCCATCATCCACAAACCAGTACTCCGCCTCTACCGGCATCTTACTTACAGATTTCTCACATGTCTCATAGAAGATCGGCAGTGCCTCTTCTTCATTGAAACACGGAACAACAATTGAAAGCTTCATCCCTGCACCTTCTTTCTTCTTCTATGAGACAGAAAGACATATAAGAGACAGACAATGTGGATGATGGCTGTAAACAGAGACAGATCCCCTGCCAGGGTATTGCCGCTCATGCCATAGCTCACAAAGAAACTGTAGAAAAGACAGATGACAAACGAAAGCAGTACTGCCCCATACTGAATCACATGCACAGCATACTGAAAGCGTTCTGTGACTTCCATTGCCTTGACAAGACACAGCGCAATCACACAGAACAGTACGATATTTACCGCATTCATACGGTAGCCCGTCCAGCGGATCAATGTCAGCAGGACTAAGGCCATGGCCATCCCGCAGCCAAGTACCACAGGGATATATCTCAGGTTATTTCTCATATGTCTCCTATTCTAGCACCAGACGCGAAAAAGAAAGACCATGAGGTTCATCTCACAGTCTCTCTCACTCAGTTATTCACACCGCCAGCTGCACCAGGTTCAGGCGTATTCGCATCGGAAGGCGTATTATTGTCTTCCAGCGGTTCACCCCTGACTACCTTCTGGATTTCCTCAGCAGTCAGTGTCTCATACTCCATCAGAGCAGACGCAATGCGTTCCAGCTCTGCCTTATGGGCTTCAATGACCTCTTTGGCCTTATCATGGCAGGCATTGATAATCTTTCTGACTTCTTCATCAATCTCAAAGGCAACCTGGCCGGACACATTGTTCGGGCTGTTGTAGTCTCTGCCCAGGAATACATTCTCGGTGGAACCGGAATTGTACTTGATCGGACCAAGATCGCTCATACCGTATAAAGTAACCATATCCTTGGCAATATTGGTGGCTCTTTCAATATCATTGGAAGCACCGGTTGTCACATCATCAAAGAACATCTCTTCGGCTACCCGGCCGCCCATGTAGGAAGTAATGCTGGCCAGCAGGTCTTTCTTTGTATCCATCATCTTTTCTTCCTTCGGGGTCATCAGGTTATAGCCGCCGGCCTGACCTCTGGGAATAATGGTGACTTTCTGTACGATCTGGGCATCATCCAGATACAGACCGATAATGGCATGTCCTGATTCATGATATGCCACAAGCTTCTTGGTCTTATCATCATAGACCCGGCTTACCTTGGCCGGTCCCATCATGACACGGTCAATCGCTTCATCAATCTGTTTCATGCCGATGGCGTTCAGGTTTTCACGTACCGACAGAATGGCTGATTCATTCAGTACGTTTTCAAGATCTGCCCCAGAGAAGCCAGGTGTACGCTTGGCCAGGGCACCAAGATTGACATCCGGTCCCAGCGGCTTATTGCGGGCATGAACCTTAAGGA
Source organism: uncultured Erysipelotrichaceae bacterium (assembly GCA_900319505.1). Taxonomy (GTDB): domain Bacteria; phylum Bacillota_I; class Bacilli_A; order Erysipelotrichales; family Erysipelotrichaceae; genus Bulleidia. The sequence goes on along the minus strand of ONOV01000178.1, from coordinate 1,350 downwards.
TGGCTTCTCTGCCCCTTCTGTCCGGTAAGGATACGGTAATCTGACGATCGAAACGGCCTGCTCTTAATAAGGCAGGATCCAGAACATCCGGCCGGTTGGTTGCCGCAATGACAACAACACCATTGTTTTCATCCATACCATCCATTTCAACAAGCAGCTGGTTCAGCGTCTGTTCACGCTCATCATGGCCGCCGCCGAAACCGGCGCCTCTCTGTCTGCCGACCGCATCGATTTCATCGATGAAGATAATGCATGGTGCGGTCTGCTTTGCCTTGGCAAACATATCTCTGACACGGCTGGCGCCGACACCGACAAACATTTCAACGAAATCTGAACCGGAAATACTGTAGAACGGTACATTGGCTTCACCCGCAACTGCCTTGGCCAGTAAAGTCTTACCGGTACCGGGATGGCCGCATAAGAGAATGCCCTTGGGAATACGGGCCCCCATCTTTTCAAACTTCTTCGGATACTTCAGATAGTCGATGATTTCAGCCATTTCCTGCTTTTCTTCATCACAGCCGGCGACATCTGAGAATCTGACCTTGATCTTGCCTTCCAGTTTGGCTCTGGACTTGGAGAAGTCAAATGCCTTGTTGTTCTGGGAAGCAGCACCGGCCGTCCGGTTGACCAGCCAGACGGTCAGGCCGAACATCAGGATGACCGGAATAAAGGACAGAAGACTCTCCAGAAAGAGGTTGCTTGACTCTCCATCGGATATTCTGAGCTTAGTGCCGTCCAGCTTTTCGACCATGTCATCAATCGCGCTGTCCGTGGAAGGAATTTCGCTCTTGATGACATTCTCCCTGCCGTCACTGTCATAGTGCAGCGTGACCGTAGTGATGCGGGAGCCGACTTCAATATCCGCATCCGTAATCTCCTCACTTTTGATCACACTCTGCATGGTTTCATAATCCGCTGTTCTGGCACTGCTTCCCATATTCATATTGATTAATGAATAGATCGCAATAATCAGAATCAGATACGGTATGAACCTGAGCCATCTGTTATTCTTATTATTCAGCATTCTTACTCCTTATTCTCATAGCACTCATCTTTGAGCACACCGATATACGGCAGGGCTCTGTACTTCTGATCAAAGTCCATGCCGAAGCCTACTACAAACTCATTTTCCACTTCAAAGCCGGCATACTTCGGACTCATATCATTGATTCTGCGGCTGGGCTTATCCAGCAGTGTCACTACTTCTACGCTCTTCGCTCCCTTATGCAGCAGCATCTTCTGTACGGTATCAATCGTTCTGCCCGTATCTACGATATCTTCAACCAGAAGAAGATCCAGTCCCTTGATCGATGTATCAAGATCCTTATTGATCCTGATATCCCCGAT
>ONOV01000137.1 GCA_900319505.1 uncultured Erysipelotrichaceae bacterium | reverse complement strand
TCAAGATCTCTGGCAGCCTGGGCGACATCAATGGCTTTCTCCTCTTTGATCCAAGTTTCAAGATCATGGGAATTCTTCTCGTGTATCAGGGTGCGCAGCTGCTGGCTGCGCAGTTCTTCTGTTTCTTCCATGTTTTCTTCTGTCATATTTCACCTGTTCACCCAATTATATCGAAAGAAGTTTAAGAAGAAAGACAGAATGAGACACTTTACTTACAATCTGAACAGGTTTGACAAAGAATTTACAAATTATTTGCTAAAGATTTCACAATATATGATAAACTATTCACAAATAGAAAAGAGGATGTTTCCATGGAAGAGAGGATCATTACGTTTGAAGGCATCGGAGCCCTGTTTGACGATACACCGGTCTACCAGATGGTTGAGGATGAGGCATTCAGCCACGGCCTGTATGATACAAGGGCGGTATCTCTGTTTCAGACCTATATGGAAAGGCTGAAGTATGCTGAACCGTTCCGTTCCTATGATGGTCTGATCCGGGAGGCATTGAGCTACCTTGATATGGAAATGGGATGTGAAGTGTTCAAGCGCATCGGGGAGGATGCGGTGGATCTGGCTTTCCATCTGACGCCAAGGGCCTATGCGGCCAGCACCTTGCGCATTCTTAAGAACAGCGGCTATGAACTGGCATTGATCTCGGCCGGCAGTATTGATATGACAAATGAAGAGAACAGACAGCTCGATCAGATCTTTGATTACCAGCTTTCATCAGAAGAAGCAGAGAGCTATGCGCCTGAGAGAAGATTATTTGAAATTGCGGCAGACCGCTTTTCCCTTTATTGCAAGCATAATACCTATGTCACTTCACACTATTGGGAAGGCGTCATGCCGGCTTCAAGAGCCGGATGGACCAAGGTATGGGTTCATCAGGATCAGATGAAAGGCAGAAAAAAAGAAGAACCTTATGGAGAAGTGCGTTCTCTGAAGGATCTTCCTCTGTATTTCAGCTGAAAGTGACGTATTCCTGCTCAGGCTTATGGCAGCGGGTGCAGCGGGAGGCATAGAGAACAACGGTCCTGGCACCGTTGTCCATGTCAATCGGCTTGAGCTCGCCTTCCACTTCAATCCAATCGCCGATCTGCATCTCCCAGATCTTGACGCCTGTGACGGTGATGCCGCACAGGGATGTATCCTGGCTGCAGCATACCATGGCTCTGCGGCCGAGGATAAACGTCTGGGTATAGCCGGGGATCTTCTCGGCAAACTGACCGCGCAGAATGATCTTTTTGCCGGCGTATTTTTCCGGGTTCTCACTGCAGTCCATATACCAGAGGCCGTAGTCATCATCCTTGATGTCAATGACATCCGCATTGATATCAAACGGCAGCAGTCCCTGTTTCAGTTCCACCGGTTCACCGAAGGCTCCTTCATAATAGATCTGGGCCTGGCGGTTGATGGCTTTGATATTGCCTCTGAGCATGCGTCCATCCGTATCCGGCGTACACCGGTTGACGATAATGGTATCTGAATAGCGCAGCTGTTCAAATAACATGGAACGCATGGCATTCATGTACAGTTCAAACGTAGTGGCATCCACTTCCGTCAGGATCTGTACCAGCGGCCAGTACTGCGGCAGGCCGGAGAGGATGATCTCCGGTACCGGCAGGGTGCCGTTCCATTCAATCATGACCTGATCGGGATGATAAATCGTATCCAGATCTTTTATTTTTTCCTGGGTCAGTTCGGATGGATCATTAAAGTATTCCACATAGAGATGATGTTCCGTGCAGAAGTCTTCTTCATATTCCACTTCGCCCTGTTCAAAGCACAATAACAGCGTTCTGCTGATGCCCTGCATGAAGCCCTCATCATTCAGTGTGTCCTTGATGAGCGTTGTCTTTCCGGCATCCAGAAAACCTGTAAATAAGTATACGGGTGATGGCATCAATGTACTCCAAAGAGCTTTTTCATCAGCTCGACATCCACTTTCTCGCCAATGACGGTAATCAGACCTGTATAAGCCGGTGCACCCTTGCGGATATCCGTATCACCCGGTACATAGTCGAAGAACAGCCAGCCGCCTTCTTTATCCGGGACAATGCCCTTGGCTCTGACAATGTTGTCACCGAGCTGGCTTAAAGCCTGCTCAATCTCTTCTCTGGAATAGTGGTTGATGGTTTCAATACCGATGGAATCAAATACTTCATCCGCATCATGTTCGTCATGATGGTGATGATGATGGTGGTGATGGCCCTCATGTTCTTCCTCACCCAGATGAATGCGGTTGCCTTCGGACAGACCTTCGTTGGCCTTTTCACGTCTTTCTGCATCTTCATGGTGATGATGTTCTTCCTCTTCCTCATGATCATGTTCATGATGGTGATCATGTTCATCATGGTCATCGTCATCATCGTCTTCCAGTTCGCCCAGGTCTTTGGGGAAGCCGTCCGTTGCGCCCTGCATGACATCAAACATATCCTTTCCATTCAGATCATCCCATGGGGTGGTGATGATGCGGGCATCCGGATTGAGTTCATGGATGATATCGCAGTCTGTGGAAATGACAGCCTCCGTGCACATCTGGGTGCGGGAAAGGATGACGGTATTGGCCGTGATGATCTGATCATCGAAGAACTCCTTGAAGTTCTTATGATAGATCTTACAGCGCTTGGCATCCACAACCGTGCTGTAGCTGTTGATCGTAAGACCTTCTACGCTCTTGACGATCCTGAGGATATCGGACAGCTTGCCGACACCGGACGGTTCAATGACGATTCTGTCCGGATGGTACTGGTCCAGTACCTGGTGGAGCGCGGTCTTGAAATCACCCTGCAGCGTGCAGCAGATACAGCCGCCATTGACTTCATTGATGACAATGCCGGCTTCATTGAGAAATCCGCCGTCAATACCGATTTCACCGAATTCATTTTCTACAAGGACAACCTTCTGTCCCTTGAATACATCTTTAATCAGTTTCTGAATCAGCGTTGTTTTGCCAGCGCCGAGAAAACCTGAAATAACATCTACCTGTGTCATTCTGCCTCCTTGCATATTTACCTTGTTAATTATAGACAATGTGTCAAGAGGAAAGCGCCTCAGATGCTTTTGTCATACGCTTTCAAAGCCTTCTGCAGTACTGCTTCAACCTGTTCTCTCAGCGGCAGCGGCTCCATGAGTTCAATCGCATCCATATACTGCTGGGCCAGAAAAACAGCCCCGGCAGAAGTGGTCTGAATGACCATGTCAAAGTGTTCGGCATCCACCGGCCAGGTGCGTACTTCTTTGCCGAAGAGATCTACCATGGCATTCATGATGCGGTTTTCACAGCGAAAGCGTACATGTGTGATTTCCCCGGCAAACATGAACAGTCTGTCTTCAGCGTACTGATAGGCTTCCTGTCTGTCCTCTTCTGCCAGCACATCACTTTCCTCATCTGTGACAAGCAGATTGGCAATACGGTCAATGCGGTAGTGGGAGATGCCGGGATGGCGTCCGGTCACAATGACATAGGGCCTTTCATCATGGAAGACGATGTAGTGCGGGGAGACGACATACCTGTGGTCATTGCGGATGAGGTTTCTGTTTCCATCGTAATGCAGGTAGCAGAAGGCAATCTTATGATGGCTGCGGCATGCTTCGGCAATCTGATCAATGTTATCCAGCAGTTCTGCACTGCCGGATTTGAAAGCATTGGGCAGATAGACCTGTTCCCGGAATGTTTCTCTTTCATGGACGGATAACATGGTCAAAAGCTTATTGATGAGGGTTTCACTCTCTTCCTGATCGATGAAATGAGACGCATGAATGGCATTGCATAACAGCAGGATTTCACTGCGGCTGAAGGGCCTGGCGGAAAGGTTTCTTCCTTTCATGTAATAGCCCTGGCCGTTTTCCTCATAGTCGGATATGGCAAAGCCTTCCTGCTTCAAAAGAGCAATGTCAGAATAGATGGTTCTTCTTTCTGCTTTGAGATGACAGGTATCATTGAGCTTTCTGATGAGATCTGATGTACTCAGAATATGATTTTCATCAGTCTCTTCCTGCAGGATGGTCAATATGGCAAAGGAGATTTTTTTCTTATCCATGGCATGTACTTCCTATTCTGTACGCAGAGCAGCGACAGGATCGCTCTTGGCTGCCTTATGAGAAGGAATAATACCGGCAATCACCGTCAATACGATGCTTAAAAGAATCAGGCCAAGGGCACTCTCTAACGGCAGAGACATATTGATACTGTCGGTCTGAGCCATATGATGGATGACAGAGCTTAAGGGAATGCACAGCAGTATGGCAAAGACAACCCCGATCAATCCGGATAATAGACCGGTGATGAATGTTTCCGCATTGAACACCTGGGCAATATTGTGGCGGGAGGCGCCTAATGCCCTGAGGATACCGATTTCCTTTCTTCTTTCCAGTACCGAGATGTAGGTGATGACCCCGATCATGATCGAGGAAACAACTAAAGAGATACCGACAAAGGCAATCAGAATATAGGAAATGGTATGGATGATATCCGTTACACTGGAAAGCATCGTTGCGACAAGATCTGTATAGACTATGGTCTTATCCTTCTGTCCTTTATCCTGGACGGATTTGTTGTAGCTGTCAAGGATGGAGCGGATATTGCTGCGGGAATCGAAGTCTTTCGGATAGAGGTCGATTTCACTTGGATTGTCTTCATCCGCATAGCCGAAGGCCCTGAGGTTGGACGCATAGTCGGCGGTGCGGCCGGACATCATGGAAGTCAGAAGATTCTGCAGATCATCTTCATCCATATTGATGGAGAAGGCTTTGGCAAGCTGCTCTCCATCAATGCCGGATACCTGCGACATGGCATTTGCCATGGTCCTGGTCAGGGCATCCGCGTACTGGTTTATCAAAGAGGTCATGACAGCAGACATCTGTGTGCTGAAGGCACTGGTGTAGGAAGAGACTGTATTCTGTAAAACAGAAGAAACTGAAGCAGACAAAGCATTGGTGTCAATGACAGCAGGCAGGGAAGAAGAGATGAGGGCAGATGTTTCATCAGAGGTCAGATAGGTTTCAAAGGAAGTGCGCAGATCTTCACCTGTCGGCGTGCCGTGTGAAGCAGCGTAGGTCTGATAGCCGTTCTCAAGATCACTCAGCAGGCTGTTCAGATCATCTGAACTGAGATCAAGATCGGAAAGAGAACCGGAAAGGGAGGAACAGGCAGCCTGCAGGTCTGCCTGGCCGGTTTCACTCTGCAGATAGCCATTCAATAACGTACTGATATCTTCTTCACTGTGCTGTTTCTGATAGTCTTCAAATCCATCCATGAGCTGCAGAACAACTTTTTCAAGATTGTCCGATGTCAGGATAGAGTCAGAGCCATTTTTAAAGATGTCTTTGAGATGGTCGGAAAGGATCTTTCGTGCTTCATCACTGGAAAGATAGTCTGACAGGCCCTGTTGATAAGCAGAAAGGGTCTGCTGGCTGCTGTTCTGCCATCCTTCAAGAATCTTTTTGAAAAGATCGGAAAGGGCATCAGAATGAACAGAAGAGGCGGCATTCTGCAGAAGGTTCTGGAGATCTGCAGAAGTAAGGGCAGGGGCTGCGGCAGAAAGTGCAGAAGGATCGATGAGGGAAGAAAGGTCGAGATTATTGCTGAGGCTGGATAAGGCAGAGGTATCGATCGCACCGGAAGGCAGTGCAAAAGCAGAAGCCAGGGCATTCTGATCAACGGAAATCAAAGAAGATAGATCCAGTGAACTGTCAGTATCCGTAAAAGCCTTGCCGGTCAGTACATTGGTATCCGGATCGGCCTGCTGGGCTTTGACCACAGCAGAAGAAGCAGCTTTTTCCATCACGCTCTCAGTCAGATCATAGGTATAGCCGATTCCGGTGGAAAGCGTACCTGCTTCAACATCTTCCTTTGGCTGTACGATGCCGACAATCTTCAGCTCCTGGGCATCTTTTAGCAGAGATTGAATGTAGTCTTCATTATCCTGTCGGCTGGCATAGACCTTGTATGTATCATCATAGACATAATAGTCAGAAGCACTGAGGACTTTGAATGAGCGGCCGAGGAAGTCGGAGGTATGGCAGGAAGAAGTCTTGTCATCAATGGTATATGTTCTGCCTTCCTGCATGGCTTTGTTCAGTTCTTCATAGTCATGATAGGGTTTGATGCCAATCTCATAGAGCAGTGTGTCGGTGACGGTACTGTCACTGGAAATGACAAGAATGGCTTCATCAGCCTTTGTGGGCCAGTGCCCGGCTTTCAATTGATAGTCATTTTCATAGAGAGAAGCGTTCTGAGGCAGCTGATAGAAGTCAGAGGAATTGGTGCTTGTTGTAAAGAGGGTTGTGGAAGCACCGGTTTTGGATGGTGAAACAAGATATGGTGTATTGTCCTGTTCAAGGTAGATCTGCGGCATGGCATCATAGAGGTATTCAATATCAGCGGTGTAGTCTCTGATATCGGATTTACCGCTGTCAATATATTTCTTCAAAGAAGAAAGGTCGTTTTCACTCATGGTGCTCATGGCAGAAGTCAGGGTGTCGGAAACACCGATCGTATCCTTGTCTGCTTTCTTTTTCCTCTCTTTGTTCTGGGTCTGATTCTGCTGGGCGGAGGACATCATGGAAGAAAGATCATAGCCGACGCTGCTGATCTGCAGGGGATAGGATCCCATGGCCTGTCGTTCCATATCATTAATATAGACAGTTGCCCCATTGCTTAAAGCCATGACTAGGGCAATGCCGATAATGCCGATGGAGCCGGCAATGGATACCAGCAGGGTTCTGGCTTTTTTGGTACGCAGGTTGTTGAAGGACAGGGAAAGAGCTGTCAGAAAGGACATGGAAGAGTGTCCGGCCTTTCTGACAACGGCTTCACCTTCTTCTTTCAGGGTAAGAGGATTGGTATCATCAATGATCTTTCCATCTTTGATGCGTACGGTACGGGTGGCATATCTGGCGGCAAGATCCGGGTTATGGGTTACCATGATGACCAGTCTGTCTTTGGCTACTTCCTTTAATAATTCCATGACCTGGATGCTTGTTCTGGAATCCAGGGCGCCGGTCGGTTCATCGGCTAAGACAATATCCGGATCATTGACCAGAGCTCTTGCGATGGCTACCCGCTGCATCTGTCCGCCGGACATCTGATTGGGCTTCTTATAAATCTGATCGCCTAACCCGACTTTTTCCAGCGCCTGTACAGCCCTTTCTCTTCTTTCTCTGCGGCTGATGCCGGCTATGGTCAGAGCCAGTTCAACATTAGCCAGAACGGACTGGTGGGGGATGAGGTTATAGCTCTGAAAGACAAAACCGATGGTATGGGCACGGTAATAGTCCCAGTCGGAATCACGATAGTGTCTGGTGGAAAGACCGTTGATAATAAGATCACCGCTGTCATAGCGGTCAAGACCGCCGATCACATTGAGCAGGGTGGTTTTACCTGAGCCGGAAGGGCCGAGGATTGCAACAAATTCACTGTCCCGGAAGCTGATGGATACATCATCAAGCGCTGTCTGGGTCAGTGATTTTGTTCTGTATTCTTTTCGTATATGTTTAATCTGCAGCATATGTTTTTTCTGATTTCCTTATAATGCGAATAATATACCTTATTCTGGCGCAGACCGGGTATTAAGATACTTTACAGAGAGGATCAGAAGAAAGCTCACCTGTTTCCGTAAAGACAGAAGCGGCTTCTTCGTCCCCACACAGCTGATACAGAAACCAGGCCGTCACATATCCATCTGCGCAGTACAGCATGTTTCCATGGCCCGCGTCTTTTCTTCTGACCATGATCTTTTCCACATCATCCGGTATGGCATCATTGATTTTCTGCAGTGACTGCAGAGGAATGACAGTGTTTTCATCAGTGCTGCCGGTTTGATGATGCTGTAAACAAAGAACAGAGCAATTGCGATAAAGATGAACAGGATGACGCGCAGTACCTTTTTCCCTTCTTTCTTTCGACGAGACAAGTGTGTCATCGAAAAAAGATAGAAAAGAATGAAGCATGAAAATGGGACAGAAAGGCCAGGAGTGTCACATCATGAACAATCAGGAAAAGAATACATACGTCAGAAACATGCTCTTAAAGACACTGGCGGAAATGCTGGAGGAAAAGAAGCTGGAAGGAATACCGGTAAGGACATTATGTGAGCGGGCCGGGGCAGCCAGGGCTTCGTTCTGCCGCAATTACACAAGTATTTCTGATATCCTGCATCAGGAATGCGGCCGGCTGATTGCTGAATGGGGAACAGCATATGAAAGTGGTCCTCCTTCCAGGCCGGCCAATGTTTCTGCCAGTCTCTTTGATCATTTTTACAAAACAAAAACAGTCATTTCTGCCAAACACTGATAAAGGCCGGGGAGGGAGAATATATCCTGGAAACCATATTGAGCGTATGCGGTCCTGAAACAGAGATGGGTAATACCCAGGCGTATTTTGCCTATGGGCTGTACGGATGGATCAGAAGAGGCATGAAAGAGGATGGAAAAGAGCTGAATGCGATGATTCATGCGGGTCTATGCCATTGAAAAAAGTGTCGAAGTATAGTATAAAAGACTGGTATATTATGCGCCGATAGCTCAACTGGATAGAGCATTTGACTACGAATCAAAAGGTTGCGGGTTCGACTCCTGTTCGGCGCACGTTGGGCCCATCATGGGCTTTTTTCACAAATGAGGCGGAGGTAGGCTATGAGTGATTTTACCAGAACGATCTTTACCGCAGTACAGACAGCAGTAAAGAACGTATATGATGTGGATGTCGATGAGAAGATGCTTGTTGTAGAAACACCGAAGGATCCCAAGATGGGGGATTATTCTACTTCGGTGGCAATGCGTCTTGCCCGTGTACTGCATAAGAGTCCGATGGAGATCGGCGAAGGCATGAAAGAGGAAATTGCAAAGCAGTTTCCTGCCGCCAGTTCCATTGAAGTGGTGAAGCCGGGCTTCATCAACTTCAGACTGAATCACAGCTCTTTCAGTTCAGCGATCAACAGCATCATTGATGCCGGTGATGACTATGGAAAGAATGATTCCGGCAAAGGCGCCAGAGTGCTGGTGGAGTGGGTTTCCGCCAATCCGACGGGTGATCTGCACTGCGGACATGCCCGCAATGCGGCCTGGGGTGATGCAATCTGCCGGCTGATGGAAAAGAGCGGCTATGATGTATTGAGAGAGTACTACATCAACGATGCCGGCAATCAGATTGTCATGCTGGGAGAATCACTGATTGCAAGATACTTTGAACACTTCGGCAAAGAATATCCGCTGCCGGAAAACGGATACCACGCCAGGGATATCATTGACATTGCCAATGATATTGCCGCAAAAGACGGTGAGAAGTGGCTGGACGCTGATCCCGGGGAAAGACTGGACTACTTCAAGGCGGAAGGTGTCAAGCGCAAGCTCAAGGCCATTGAAGATGATCTGGAACTGTACCGGGTGCATATGGAGTCCTGGATGCATGAAACGTTCTTCTATGAGAATAACAGTGAGCGGATCAGAAAGGTTCTGGATACGATGCAGGCCAAGGGGCTGACTTATGAAAAGGATGGTGCCTTATGGTTCAGATCCACTGAATATGGAGATGACAAGGACAGAGTGCTGCGCAAGTCTGACGGCACATTAGCTTATCTGACCCCGGATATTGCCAACCATGTCTATAAGGTGGAAAGAGGCTATCCGCATCTTGTTGATCTGTGGGGTGCTGACCACCACAGCTATGTGGTCCGTATGAAGGCAGCATTGAAGGCTCTTGGCTATCCGGATGATACCCTGAGCGTTGATCTGATTCAGATGGTACGTATGGTGGAAGATGGCAAAGAGGTCAAGATGAGCAAGCGTACCGGCAATGCCATCACGATCCGTGAGCTGTGTGAGGATGTCGGTGTGGATGCGGCCAGATGGTTCTTTGTGTCCAAGGATGTTTCCACCCAGATGGATTTTGATATGAAACTGGCCCGTACAAAGGATAATAACAACCCGGTGTACTATGCCCAGTATGCCTATTCCCGTATGCATTCCATCCTGACAAATCCGGATATTCCTGCCTTCCACAAAGTGGACAGCTATGACAGACTGACGGATGAAAAAGAAACCCTGATGCTCAAGATGATGAATGAATTCCCGCGCGAAGTCGCTTCCGCCGCAGCTTCCCGCAAGCCGAACAAGATTACGGAATACATTCTTACTTTTGTCAGAACTTTCCACAGCTACTATAACTCCACCCGTGTCAATGTGCCGGATGATCCTGAACTGACCAACCAGAGACTTGGTCTTGTCAAGGCAGCTTCCGTTACCCTGAAGAACGCTCTGGATCTGATTGGCGTTGCGGCACCGGATAAGATGTAACAGTAATTCAATCCCGGCTTCGGCCGGGATTTTTTATATTCTCCAAAAAAGACGCGATATACACACTGCACACAGAATAAAAGACATAAAAGAAGAATCGTA
>ONOV01000136.1 GCA_900319505.1 uncultured Erysipelotrichaceae bacterium | reverse complement strand
TGAAGAACGGCTCAACTTTCCGTTCCTAAGCAGATTATAGAACGAATTTTCAAAACCGGGGAGCCTGTCTCCTCTTTTCGTGGTGGCCGATCAGAAAAATTCTGAAGCTTATGAATCTATCGAAGAAATCTCTGAAAAAGGGCTTGATTTAAGTTATCAAATTTTATTCGGCTGTCAGGGAAAAGAGGATTCCGATGAATCCTCTCTGTACTTATTTTTCGTAGATTTCCGGATAGAGATAATGAAGGAACTCAGGCACGATGGATTCCCAGGTTGCTTCATTGTGTTCACCATTGACGATGATCCGGTTATGTACTTCACACCCCTGATCTGTAAATGCATTGGACAGATCCATCAGGGCGGAAATCATTTTCATTTCCGTATGTCTGCCTTTGATTTCGGAAGAACCGAAAGAACGGTAGATCTTTGTATGCGGCCTGAAGGAAGAAGAAGCGATCAGCTTCAGGCAGCCTTTATAGCAGAACTCAGTGGCGGGAGAAATGCTGGCAAAACGGCTGTAGGTATCATTGTAGAGACATGCCATGTAGTCGCTCATCAGACCGCCCATGGAAGAGCCGCCGATGCCGGTATACTTTCTGTCCTTATGAACACGGAACTCTTTTTCTACGGCCGGCTTCAGGGTTCTGACAAACCATTCTGCCGTGACATCGCCTTTTGGAACCGTGTCTTCCCAGCCTTTGATTTTTCTGGGCTTCAGCGGACAGTATTCATCCATACGGCCATTGCCGATATGATTGCAGTCTTCACCGACGACAACAAGCGGCAGGTGATGACTGTCCAGATAGTCTTTGATGCCCCAGCATTTGCCATAGGTAGCGACTTCATCGTAGAACAGATTGTGTCCGTCAAACATGTACAGGACCGGATAGACTTTATGGCCTTTCTCATAGCCATCCGGCAGATAGATCCAGTTGGTGCGGGGTGATTGGGAAAAAGGCTCAATCGGCAGTTCAAGCTTTACAATCTTCGACATAGCTCAGCCCATCCATTTCACTTTGTTTTCTGTACCGTTCTTGATGCGTACAAGATTGCCTCTGTGGCGGTACAGGATGAATGCCCATAAGATCAGAAGAGATACCGTGATCTGCGTATTGTGATTGACAAAAAGAGTGGTAATGCCTTCAATCAGGATCGCAGACAGAGATGAAATGGATACGATCCGGCAGAGATACAGAATGGCAAAGAACAGCAGAATGGGCCAGACAAAGTTCCAGAACCAGTGACCGTGCAGAAATACGACAATGCCTAAAAACAGACCATAGGTTGTGGCAACTGCCTTGCCTCCTTTGAAGCCGGCAAACAGCGGAAAGCAGTGGCCGAAGGCACATACAAGACCCGCAATCATCGTGATTTCCGGTGCCGCAAAATGTGCCAGCATCATGGCAAAGAAGCCTTTGAATGCATCCAGCAGTGTAACGGAAACAGCTGCCGGCTTGCCGAGAACCCGGCCGGCATTGGAAGCACCGAGATTGCCCGAGCCTTCCTTACGAATATCCTTATGATAGAATACTTTCCCGATGACAAGTGCCCAGGGAATTGATCCGAACAGGTAGCTTGCAAGGATTACCAGAAATATATTCATGTTCTATCCTCCCTGCATGGTATTCTATCATACTGACAACCCAATCGTGCAGCAGAAGGAAAGGCTGCTTCTGAATGGGCATGAAAGTGGATGAATTTCATACAGGTGAAAGAAACCTTTTCAGATTGCTGCAGGTATGAGAAAATCCGGGTATGCGCAGAGAGATTATATTTGAAAAAGCCATTGTCATCGGCTGTCCCGGGGCAGGCAAAAGCACTTTTGCAAAAAAACTGCGTGATTATAGCGGCCTGCCGCTCTTTTATCTTGATCTGCTCTGGCATCGGCCGGACCGTACCACGGTGAGCAGGGAAACATTTGATCGGGAAGTGGATGAAATCCTCAGCTGTAAAGAATGGATCATTGACGGATGTTATGTCAGCACGCTTGAAAAGCGGATGGCAGCCTGTGAGGCGGTATTTCTGCTGGACTATCCGATTGAAGTATGTTTAGATGGTGCTTTGAAGCGGATCGGGAAGAAGCGGGAAGATATGCCATGGGTGGAAGAAGAGATGGATGAGGAATTACGTCAGTGGATTGCTGATTTTCCTGAACGTGACATGCCTGTAATCCAGACTCTGCTTCAGAAATATCAGACAAAAGAAATTCATATATTTCATGAAAGAGCGGAAGCGGACCGCTATCTGAAGGAGGCATACAGAGACTCATGAATAACAGAAAAACAATGCGGCGGATCATGATCGCTCTCTGCGTTCTGTCTGCTCTTATCTATATTCTGCAGATTGTCATATTCAAAGACCCGGAAACCACTTTTTTCTATCTCTTTCAGGATCTTGCTTTTCTGCCGGTTTCCATTGCCATCGCTACGGTTGCGGTAGGGGCTGTGCTGGATGAAAGGGAGAAAAATGAGCGGATTGCGGCGACCAGAATGCTGAGAAGTTCGTTTTTTACTTCCATCGGGGCAGTGATGATCAGACAGATGATGGAAGGTGTGGCGGAAAAAGAGAAAGTAAAGGAAGTGCGTCCGCTCTTACAGGGGCTGGGTGCACAGTCTTCCATGAAGCAGATCCAGCAGCACCAGCAGCAGATTCTGTCTGCCGATATCCGGATCACATTGAACCAGAAGATCTATGACGGAGTGAATCAGATGATTGTGGATGAACATACGGATCTGCTTGTACTGAGTTCAAACAGCAGTCTTCTGGAAGCAGAGTGCTTTACAAAGATGCTGTGGGGCATTTTTCATCTTTATGATGAATACCGTTTAAGAGGCAGCTATGAGAAGCTGAGCAGAGGCGATATCGAACATCTGGAAAGCGATTTTTCGGATGTGTTCAGACTGCTGCTAGCTAACAGCGTGGAGAATACCTGCTGGCTGGCAAAGACGTATCCCAACTTCTATGGCACAGTAAAAGAGAAGATCTGCAAGGGCAGGGCGCATGAAAACATATGATATAATACACACTTGAGGAGTCAATACATGACACAGAAATATGATGACAGCAGTATTCAGATTCTTGAAGGACTGGAGGCCGTTAGGAAACGGCCTGGTATGTATATCGGTTCGACCGATGCCCATGGCCTTCATCATCTGATCTGGGAAATTACCGATAATGCCGTTGATGAAGCGATCAACGGCTATGGAAAGAAAATAACAATCACACTGGAAGCAGATGGCAGCTGTACCGTAACCGATGAAGGCCGCGGCATGCCCTGCGGCATGCACGCAAGCGGCAGAAATACGCTTGAAGTCATTTTTACCGTCCTGCATGCCGGCGGTAAATTCACAAGCACCGGCGGCTATAAGACTGCCGGCGGCCTGCACGGGGTCGGGGCGTCCGTTGTCAATGCGCTGAGCGAATGGCTGACTGTTGAGACAGCGCATGAAGGACAGCTGTATCGGATGCAGTTTTCAGATGGCGGAAAGAAAATAGGAAAACTGGAAAAGCTCGGCAGGACAAACCGTCATGGTTCCATTGTCCGCTTCAAGCCGGATCCCGCCATCTTTACGACCACTGATTTCAAGTATGATGTGGTCTGTGAAAGGGCCAGGGAAGAAGCGTTCCTTCTGTCCGGCATTTCCATTGTGGTGGCGGATAAAAGGGCGAAGAAGCCGCAGGAAGAGACCTTCTGCTATGAGGATGGCCTGACTGCCTTTCTGAATTACCTGCATGAGGATAAGAATGTTCTGATGGAGCCGGTAAAGTTTGCCGGGGATTATGAGGGCATTCATGTGGATGCGGCCTTTCAGTACAATGACGGCTATCAGGAAAATACATACAGCTTTGTCAATCTGGTCAGAACACCGGATGGAGGCACCCATGAAATGGGCTTCAAGACAGCCTTTACCAAGGCGGTCAATGACTATGCCAGAAAATACGGTCTTCTGAAAGAAAAGGATAAGAATCTGGAAGGAAGCGATGTGAGAGAAGGTCTCACCACGATTCTTTCTGTTTCCATTCCGGAGGAACAGCTGCAGTTTGAAGGACAGACAAAAGGAAAGCTCGGCACACCGGAAGCCAAGCCGGCGGTGGATGCAGTGGTATCACAGAAGCTGGCTTTCTGGCTGGAAGAGAACAAGAGTCAGTCGGATGAGCTGATCCGCAAGATGCAGAAGGCTGCCCAGGCAAGGACAGCCGCCCGCAAGGCCAGGGATGCGGCCAGAGCAGGAAAGAGAGTCGGCAAGAATGAAAGGCTGATCTCCGGCAAGCTTGCTCCGGCCCAGACCAAGGATGCGAAGATCAAAGAGCTGTTTCTGGTTGAGGGTGATTCCGCCGGCGGCTCTGCCAAGCAGGGCAGAGATTCACATTATCAGGCCATTCTTCCTTTACGAGGCAAGGTGCTCAATACTGAGAAGTGCTCTCTGTCCGACATTGAGAAGAATGAAGAGCTCAATACCCTGATCTATACGATCGGAGCCGGGGTCGGTGCTGACTTTGACTATACCGAAAGCAGCTACAATAAAGTCATTATCATGACCGATGCCGATGATGACGGTTCGCATATTCAGATCCTGCTGCTGACGTTTTTCTACCGCTATATGAGGCAGTTACTGGAACACGGCATGGTGTACATTGCCTTGCCGCCTTTATACAAGGTAAGCAAAGGCAAAAAGAGTGCCTACTGCTATTCGGATGATGAACTGAATGCTTTACGCGGCAAATGGGGTAAATGTGAAATTCAGCGGTATAAGGGACTTGGTGAAATGAATGCTTCCCAGCTCTGGGAGACGACCATGGATCCGGCCAGCCGGACGCTGATCAAAGTCGGTATTGATGATAATTCCGTGGCGGAGAAGCGGGTATCGGTACTGATGGGAGATAAGCCGGAAAAGCGGCGCAGATGGATTGAAGAGAATGTTTCCTTTACGCTGGAAGACAATTTCAAGGTGGAATAAGGCATGGCAAAAAAGAAACAGATAGAAGATAACACCAAATACATACCGGAAAGACTGGAAGATATCATGTCAAGCGGCTTCGGCAGATATGCCAAGGCAATCATTCAGGAAAGAGCTCTGCCGGATGCCCGTGACGGACTCAAGCCGGTACAGAGAAGAATCCTGTATGCCATGTATCATGACGGCAATACATGGGATCATGCCTACCGCAAATCTGCCAAAACGGTCGGTCTTGTCATTGGTAATTATCATCCTCATGGCGATTCCTCCGTCTATGATGCCATGGTCCGCATGTCCCAGGACTGGAAGGTAAGACTGCCATTGATTGATATGCATGGCAACAACGGTTCCATCGATGACGATCCGGCTGCCGCCATGCGTTATACGGAAGTACGTCTGGCTAAAGTTACCCAGATCATGGAAGATGATCTGGATAAGAATACGGTTGAGATGGCACCGAACTTTGATGATACGGAAAATGAACCGACGGTACTGCCGGTGCCTTTTCCGGTCATGCTGGTAAATGGGGCAACCGGCATTGCGGCCGGCTATGCCACCAACATGCCGCCCCATAACCTGCGTGAAGTTGTCAATGCGGCTGTCTACCGCCTGCAGAATCCCGACTGCTCTCTGGATGATCTGATGGAGATCATTCCCGGCCCGGATTTCCCGACCGGCGGTATTGTACAGGGCAGGAAAGGCATCCATGACGCCTTTGCGACCGGACGGGGCAGAATTGTCGTACGGGCCAAGGCGGAGATACAGGATACCCGTACCTGCCAGCAGATTATTGTTACGGAGATTCCTTATGAAGTCATCAAGTCTCAGCTTGTCCATCAGATGGATGAGATCCGCTTTGATAAGAAGATTGACGGCATTCTGGATGTCAGAGATGAATCCGACCGCAACGGCCTGAGTATTGTTGTTGATGTACGCAAGGATGCCGATGCCGGCATGATCCTCAACTACTTCTATAAGAATACGGATCTGCAGATCTATTACAGCTATAACAATGTAGCGATCATTGATAAGACACCGGTGCAGGTGGGCCTGATCGGTCTATTGGATGCGTTTATCGACTTCCGCAAGGAAGTGGTTTTGAGAAGAAGCAGATACATGCTGGATAAGATGGAAGCCAGATGCCATGTCATTGAAGGGCTCATGAAGGCAGTTTCCATTCTGGATGAAGTCATCCGTATTATCCGGGCCAGTAAGGATAAGGCTGATGCCAAAGTGAATCTGGAAAAGACATTCGGCTTTGACGAACCGCAGGCGGAAGCGATTGTTTCATTGCGTCTGTATCGTTTGAGCAATACGGATATCGTGCAGCTGAAACAGGAATTTGCCGAGCTTGCCAACCAGATCGAAGACATGAAAGCCATCATTGAAAATGAGAATGTGCTGAAGTCCGTGATCACAAAGGAACTCAGAAGCGTCGGAGAAGAGTATGGGGATGAGCGAAGGACGGTCATTGAGGATAAGGTATCCGAGATTGTCATTGATAAAGCCAGCATGATTCCCAATGAACATGTGGTGGTGACGGTATCACGGGATTCCTATCTGAAGCGGGTTTCCATGCGCTCCTACAATGCGGCCGGCGATACGCCGACCGGTCTGAAAGCCGGCGATATTCTGATGGGGACAATCGAATGCGATACGGTGGATACATTGCTGCTGTTTACTTCCAAGGGAAATTATGCCTATCTGCCGGTATGGCAGATTGAAGAGGGCAAGTGGAAGGATATCGGCATGCATATGAATAAAGTCATCCGCATTGACGGGGATGACAAGATCATCAACTGCATTCTGGTCAAGGACTTCCATACCTATGCGTCCATTGTCACGGTCAGTGACGGCGGATATATCAAGCGTACGCCGGTGGATACATGGAAGGTGGAGCGCAACAGCAAGGTCATGCCGGCCATGAAGATGGGACCGCATGACCATATGCTTCATGCCTTCTGTGTCTATGAAGGACAGCAGATCGCCCTGGTGTCAGAAAACGGTATGTCCTATCGCTTCAGTGTGGATCAGATCCCGACAACAAGAGTCAAATCAAAGGGAGTCAAGGCTATTAATCTGGCCGCCGGTGATCATCTGGCTTCCGGATGCGTTCTGGATCCGGATGCGCCCTCTCTTCTGTATCTCAATGAAAATGGCGGGATGAAGCGGGTGAAGCTGGATGAAGTGCCGGTGCTCAACCGTCCTTCCAAAGGTGTGCTCATCTGTAAGAAGGTGAAGTCCAATCCGGCCGTGCTCTATGAAGTGATGGCGGTAGATGCCGCAAAGCACGCGACGCTGGCGGACAGTCAGGTACAGACCATCCGCATGAATGATGTACCGCTGAAAGCCCGGGAAGCAGGCTTTGCTCTGCCGCTTACCCTGGAGCCGGGCTATATTGCGGTGTCGGGCATTGAAGAGTGCCGGGTCATTGATTTCCCGGAGGGTGTCACAGAAGAAGTGCACGATGATATTGAAAAGATCTCACTTTTCGAGGAGAAATAGGATGAGCTCACTGTTTCATCCGGATGTGTATCTGCCTTCTTTGAAAGAGATTGATCCTGAAAAGCTGAAAGCTGCGGGCATCCGGCTTGTCATTCTGGATAATGACAACACCATCGCTGCTTCACGCGGGCAGGATGTCAGT
>ONOV01000135.1 GCA_900319505.1 uncultured Erysipelotrichaceae bacterium | reverse complement strand
TTTCAGACAGAAAGAGAAATGGTAAAGAAGATTGATTTGAAAGTGAGGCTGGATGGTCTTATGATAAAGATACCGGCATAGTTGGAAACGCAACTAAATTGGGAGGAGGACGTATGGCTGAGGAAAGTTTTGTCATTTCTCTTTCTGTACTGTACCGCAATGCGCAGAAGTACTTTGATCATGCGCTGCAGGCGTATCAGATCGGCTGGGGCCAGCTCATCTTCCTTTTCTACATCAATGAAAATGAAGGCTGTACCATGCAGGAAGTGACCCGGATCGGTGAAGTGGATAAGGGCACTACAACAAAGTCCATTCAGAAGCTGAAGGAACTGGGCTATGTGGAAGTGCAGCAGGATACCAAAGATAAGCGGATCAGAAGGCTGTATACCACGGAAAAGGCGCAGACGATGATGAATGTGCTGTATGGGCTGCGCAACACCTTCCGTCATCAGGTATTCAAGGATATGGATGGCGATCGGTTTGAAAAAGAGATGGAACAGGCATGTGAGAACAGCCGTGAAATCATGCCGCAGGAAGAAAGCGATGAGATTAAGATAGGCGGTCTGCAGAAGCTGACCCTGCTGGATTATCCGGATCTGGCAGCCAGTACGGTATTTACGGCCGGCTGTAACTTCAAATGTCCGTTCTGCCATAACCGGGATCTGGTGTTTCTGCCTGAAGACTATGAGTACTTTGATGAAGAGAAAGTACTTGCCTATCTGCAGAAAAGACAGGGGTTATTAGACGGCGTCTGTGTATCCGGCGGGGAACCGCTTCTGCAGAAAGGGCTGAAGCCGTTTCTGCAGAAGATCCGGGATATGGGCTATCGCATCAAACTGGACACAAACGGCAGTTCACCGGATCTCTTAAAGGAATTAGCTGCAGACGGGTTAGTGGACTATGTGGCCATGGATATCAAAAACTGCAGGGACAGATATGCCATTACCTGCGGGATGAACCCGGATACATTTCATCTGGAGAAGATCGAGGAAAGTGTGCAGTATCTGCTGGAAGGACATGTGGATTATGAGTTCCGCACAACGGTTGTGCGTGAACTGCATGATCTTAAGAGCCTGAGTGAAGCGGCTCAGTGGATTCAGGGGGCAAAGCGGTATTATCTGCAGCAGTTCAATGATTCCGGTACGCTGATTCAGGAAGGCTTTACAGCGTATGACCGGAAGGAAATGGAAGCACTGCTGGAAGAAGTCAGGAAATATGTGCCTGAAGCTGCGCTCAGGGGCATGAAAGGAGAATAGAGATGTACAGAGTAATCAAGCGGGATGGAAAGACGGCGGATTTCAATATTGATAAGATCAAGCATGCGATTTCTAAGGCATTTGATGCATGTGAGAAGCCGTATACAGATGATGTGATTGATCTGATTGCCTTAAGGGTGACAAGTGATTTTGCCCCGAAAGTGAAGGATGATCTGATCGGGGTGGAAGACATTCAGGACAGTGCGGAAAGAGTACTGAGTGATGCCGGCTATTCTGATGTGGCCAAGGCGTATATCCTCTATCGCAAACAGAGAGAAAATCTCAGAAACATTAAGAATACAACTCTGGACTATCAGAAGCTGGTGGATAACTATCTGCAGGCACTGGACTGGAGGGTCAAGGAAAACAGTACGGTGACATACTCGGTCGGCGGCCTGATTCTTTCCAACTCCGGTGCCATTACAGCCAACTACTGGCTCAGTGAAGTGTATGATCCGGAAATTGCCAATGCCCATCGCTCTGGTGATATCCATATTCATGATTTAAGCATGTTAACAGGATACTGTGCCGGATGGTCTTTGAAACAGCTCATTCAGGAAGGTCTTGGCGGGGTGAGTGGCAAGATCACCAGCAGCCCGGCGAAGCATCTGAGTACGCTGTGCAATCAGATGGTGAATTTCCTGGGCATCATGCAGAATGAATGGGCCGGAGCCCAGGCATTCTCATCCTTTGATACATATCTGGCACCATTTGTGAAGGCTGACAATCTTTCCTACTATGATGTCAAGCAGTGTATTCAGTCCTTTATCTATGGCGTGAATACGCCAAGCCGCTGGGGCACCCAGGCACCGTTCACCAATATTACGCTGGACTGGACGGTACCGGATGATCTGGCTGAACTGCCGGCTATTGTCGGCGGGAAGGAAATGGACTTCAGGTACAAAGACTGCAAGAAGGAAATGGATATGGTAAACAAAGCCTTCATTGAAGTCATGATTGAAGGCGATGCCAACGGCAGAGGCTTCCAGTATCCGATTCCGACCTATTCCATTACCAGAGACTTTGACTGGAGTGAAACCGAAAACAATAAACTTCTGTTTGAAATGACGGCCAAGTACGGTACACCGTATTTCTCCAACTATATCAACAGTGATATGAAACCTTCGGATGTCAGAAGTATGTGCTGCCGTCTGAGACTGGATTTAAGAGAACTGAGAAAGAAGTCAGGCGGTTACTTCGGTTCCGGTGAATCGACCGGTTCCATCGGGGTTGTCACCATCAACCTGCCCCGTATTGCCTATCTGGCCAAGGATGAAGCAGACTTCTATAAGAGACTGGATAAGATCATGGATCTCAGTGCCAGAAGCCTGAAAGTCAAGCGTACGGTCATCACCAAGCTGCTGGATGCCGGCCTCTATCCGTACACAAAGCGGTATCTCGGCACATTCAGCAACCACTTCAGCACGATCGGTCTTGTCGGTATGAATGAGGCAGGCCTCAATGCCAAATGGCTGCGCAGGGATCTGACCCATCCGGAAACCCAGCAGTTTGCCAAGGATGTACTGAATCATATGCGCACAAGACTCTCCGACTACCAGGAAGAGTATGGCGATCTGTACAACCTTGAAGCAACCCCGGCGGAAAGTACTTCCTATCGTCTGGCCAAGCATGATGTAGAGCGCTATCCGGATATCATCACGGCCAACATGGGCGGTACGCCTTATTACACCAACAGCTCTCATCTGCCGGTCGGCTATACGGATGATATTTTCACTGCCCTGGATATCCAGGATGATCTGCAGACCCTCTATACATCCGGTACGGTCTTCCATGCGTTCTTAGGTGAAAGATTGAGCGATTGGAAAGCAGCGGCGACGCTGGTACGCAAGATTGCCGAAAACTACAGGCTGCCTTACTACACGATTTCCCCGACCTATTCTGTCTGCCCCAATGACGGTTATCTGTCCGGTGAAGTGTGGAAGTGCCCCAGGTGCGGGGCAGAGACGGAAGTCTACAGCCGTATTACCGGCTACTACAGGCCGGTCAAGAACTGGAATGCCGGCAAGACACAGGAGTTCAAGGACAGAAAGACATATAAGGTTGAAGGCCTGGTGTCCCGTCCGGTGAGTGATTTCATTAAGGAAGAAAGAAAAGAAGCCCTGGATGTAAAGCCGCAGGAAGGGGCTCAGAAATATCTTCTGTTTACAACCAGGACCTGTCCCAACTGCGGGATGATCCGCAAGATACTGGATAATGCCGGTTTTGCCTACCGGGTGGTGGATGCGGAAGAGCATCCGGATCTTGTCAGAAGGTATGGCATCATGCAGGCACCGAGTCTTGTTGCCCTGAATGGGGATAATGCCAGTGTATTTGCCAATGCCTCCAATATCATCCGCTATGTGAATGAGACAAGGGCACATG
>ONOV01000133.1 GCA_900319505.1 uncultured Erysipelotrichaceae bacterium | reverse complement strand
ATTACTGCTCTTCTTCCGGATATTTCATGCCCCATCTCTGACGGCATTCACTCATGATGTCCATGACATCCTTTGTGTAATCAAGATGGGTGACAGAGGTATCGCCATTGACGGCCTTTTCCATGTCAGCAATTTCATAGCATAAGGCATCAGCTGTATGGCCGGCTGTGATTTCTTCCTTATGGCCGTCTTCTGTCCATGTGATGACAGCCTTGTCGGCTCTTGGATATTCATAGACTTCAATATACCCCTTGTCAAAAACAACGGTACCGCGCTTAGGCTGTTTGGCATGCAGAGAGAGAATGACGGTGGCCATTTCCTGTTCCTGATTCATCAGCAGGATGGAAGCCTGTTCATCTACCCCGGTCGGGGCAAGTTTGACCTGGGTTTCAATCTGATCGGGTTTACTGCTCATGAACCATCTGGTAAAGGAGAGGGCATAGACACCTATATCCAGCATCGCTCCCCCGGCAAGATTACGGTTGAAGAAGCGGCTGTTCATGTCATATTCCTTATAGGAACCGAAGTTCATCTGCACCAGGCGCAGCGGTCCAAGGGCACCGCTCCTGATGATCTCATTGAGCTTACTGTACAGGGGCATATGATAGATGGTCTGTGCTTCGGCCAGTACCACATGATGCTCATCTGCTGCGGCAATGGCTTCATTCAGCTCTGTACTGTTAAGGGTAATGGCTTTTTCACATAGGACGTGCCTGCCGGCTGCCAGGGCTTTGCGCAGGTATTTGATGTGCGTATTATGCGGGGTGGAGATGTAGATGATATCAACGGCCGGATCGGAAAAGACATCATCAATTTCATCATAGACAACCGGGATATTGTACTGTTTCGCAAAGGCTTCTCCTTTGGCGCGGGTGCGGTTGGCAACAGAGTAAAGAGAGCCGCCCATCTTTATCATGGCTTCGGCCAGCTGATGGCCGATCACACCGGTGCCGATGGTAGCCCATCTGTATTGTACGGACATAGTAAGATACCTTCTTCCTCTCTCCATGATAAGAAAATGGACCTGAAAAAGAAAGGAGAAAATGCCTGTGCATCATGCTTGCAAAAGCGCATGAATGGGTTATATTGAATGCAGTCTCTAAGGAGATAACATTGAAAAGGAGATAATCGAAAAGTATGAAGTACAGATGCACAGTTTGCGGTTATGTTTACGATGAGGAAAAGGAAGGCGTAAAGTTTACAGATCTGCCCGAAGACTGGAGCTGCCCGACCTGCCATGCCCCGAAGTCCAAGTTCGTTCCGATGGAAGACAAGAAGGTATGGGCCTCAGAACATGTAGTCGGTGTTGCCAAGGATGTTCCGGAAGATATCAAGAAGGATCTGGAAGCCAACTTCACAGGTGAATGCTCTGAAGTAGGCATGTATCTGGCAATGAGCCGTGTTGCCTACAGAGAAGGCTATCCGGAAGTCGGCATGTACTATGAAAAGGCTGCCATGGAAGAAGCCAACCATGCTGCAAGATTCGCTGAACTGTTAGGTGAAGTTGTAACAGACAGCACAAAGAAGAATCTGGAAATGAGAGTAGAAGCAGAATACGGCGCTACCGAAGGCAAGACAGATCTTGCCAAGCGTGCCAAGGCTGCCAACCTCGATGCCATCCATGATACAGTTCATGAAATGGCCAGAGATGAAGCCCGTCATGGCAAGGCATTCCAGGGTCTCTTGGACAGATACTTCAAGGACTGAATCAAGGTTTATTACTGTCAATCTCTTCTGCCGGATGTGCAGAAGAGATTTTTTTTGTTCTGCTTAAGAAAAGAATGTATGAATACCTTTAAATTTCTGCTTCATACTGATGTGATATACTTGCATTAAAGAGGAACACGAAAATGAGTGAGAACCAGAACAATACACAGGCTGAAGCGCAGGAAGAAGAAATTCATCTGACCCTGACCCCTGAAGAAACAAAAGAAGAACAGGCCGAACAGCTGTCCGCCCTGGAAGAAAAGAAAGAAGCAGCGACACCGGAAGCTCTGGATATGAGCCGTCTTTCCGACAGTGAGAAAAAGCAGATTGAGGACTTTGCCAGGCAGATTGATATTACGGAACCGAATCTTGTTCTGCAGTATGGCAGTGCGGCCCAGAAGAAAGTTACCGATTTCAGTGATACGGCTTTGAAGAATGTCAGAGCCAAGGATCTTGGTGAAGTCGGTGATGCCTTAAGCAAACTTGTGGCTGAACTGAAGGTCACAGACAGTGAGAATGAAAACAAGGGCATCATGGGCTGGCTCAAGCGTTCCAATAAAGGTGTGGAACAGATGAAGGCAAAGTATGCCAGGACGGAAAAGGATGTGGATGAGATTTCCGATGTGCTGGAAAACCATCAGATTCAGCTGCTGAAGGATATTTCCCTTCTGGATCAGCTGTATGATCGCAACAGGCAGAACACCAAGGAGCTGACCATGTACATTCTGGCCGGCAAGAAGAGACTGGCTGATATCCAGCAGAATGAACTGCCCAAGCTGCAGGAAAAGGCAAGACAGAGCGGCCTTGCCGAAGATGCGCAGGCAGCCAATGACCTGCAGAATGCATGCGACCGTTTTGAAAAGAAGCTGTATGATCTGGAACTTTCCCGTCAGGTCTCCATCCAGATGGCCCCGCAGATCAGAATGGTTCAGAACAATGACACACTGATGACCGAAAAGATTCAGTCCACCCTGGTCAATACCATTCCGCTATGGAAGAACCAGATGGTTCTGGCCCTTGGCGTCAATCATTCCAGGGAAGCGCTGGAAGCAGAAAGAGCCGT
>ONOV01000132.1 GCA_900319505.1 uncultured Erysipelotrichaceae bacterium | reverse complement strand
TTAAAAAAAGATCCGGGACACCGGATCTTACTGATACAGACAGGAATCAATTCTGATATGCGCTCTGCCCAGGGTGATCGTGTCGCCTTCATGAATTCTGACCTTCCCCAGCGGCGGTATCTTCATTTCATTCAGATAGGTGCCGTTATGTTCGGATACATCTTCAATCAGCAGCTGATCATCTTCCTTCAGCAGTCTTGCATGCCGGCGGGAAACAGCGGGCTCTGAGATAATCACATCACATTTGTCCGCTTCACGGCCGATCAGACACGGGAAGTCGGTCACATCGGCAGTGGTGCGCTGGGCGCCTACGGTAATAGTGATGCGTACACCATAGAGTTTCTGTCCAGGCTCTTTTGCCCGCGGTACCGTATGGTTGACCGGCGGTACGTTATTCATTTCCGGAATGAATGTCGTATCTGTCTTTTCCTGCGGTTTCGGCGCATCCGCACGGATGAGATCCTCCGGCTCCTGGATGACAGTTTCAGCCGGTTTCACTGCTTCCACCGGCTTTACTTCTTCAGATTCTTTGACAGGTTCTTCCTCCGGTTCCTCTGTTTCTTTGACTTCCTTTGCCTTCTTTTCCGGTTTCTTTACTTTAGGAAGCTTCAGATTCAGCTTATTCTTTTCTTTCTCTTTCAGTTCCCGATCAATCTCTTCATCATCGATGTAATATACCTGATACTTCTTCAGCGCCAGAACAACCACCGCAATCAGAAGAACGATGACCATTCCGCCAAGCAGCAGGACGGCAGCTTTTGCCAGAGTAGGATCATTAAAGATTCTAGACATACCTATTCCTCACTTTTTTGCAATACAGAACTATTTTACATCAATCAACTGCAACTTCAAATGCCATAACTTCACAAGGCAGAAAGAAAAGATCCTGTTCATAAAAGCAGGATCCATCGCATCAGTAAATCGGCCGGTCGTTTTTGGCTTCTTTCTTTACAATGACAAAGACAATGACATAGATCAGAATCACAATGCCAACAAACAGCGCCATGGACATATTGGAACCGACAAACAGGCTGCCGTCATAGCAGGCGTGCAGAGAGCTGGACACCAGCCAGCCAAGAAAAATCATGATGCCGCAGAACAGATTTCCTTCCACCTGCATGACCTTGGCCCGGGAATAGAACAGGCCGGTCAGCACACCGAAGGCAAGATGCGCCGGAATGGAAAGCAGAGCTCTTGATACCGCTACCCCAAGGCCATTGGAGAACACATACATGACATTCTCAAAGGCCGCAAAACCAAGGGACACAAAGCCGGCATACAGAATACCGTCATAGCGATAGTTGAATTCCGGTGACTTCCATGTCGCCCGGTACAGGAAGAAAAGCTTGCAGCCTTCTTCCACAAGACCTACCATGATCGCTTCATGAATGGAAACATCGGTACTGGGCTGTACACTGCTGTTGAAAAAGACAGCTTCAAACACATATTCCAGCACCATTGCCGCTAATGCGGCCATGATGCCTGCCCCGATCGTGCGCCAGACCATATAGGCCGGCTCCCTTTCATAGCGGTCATTGTTATACATGTAGATCATCAGTACAACCGGCGGAATGATTGCTGCGGCCATCAGGATGTAGTAAGGCATCATTGCGATGTTGAACAGAATAAACATAATCTAGTCTCCCTCAGTTTTTCTGATGCACGTATTCATAGATACGGTTCTTGGATATGCCGGTGCGTCTTGCGGTTTCACGGATGGCATCCGAAGTGCTCATCCCCGCCTGCATGGCTTCATTGACCATGGCAAGAACCGCATGCATATCAAGCTCCACCGCTCTGTCCTCTTTCTTTCCTTCCAATACAACCACCATCTCACCTCTGAGATCATCCGCTGTTTCCAGTATTTCCTCTACTGTACCGCGGATGAATTCCTCATGTACTTTGGTCAGTTCCCGGGCCAGCGTACACTGCCGGTTGCCCATGACATCTCTGACATCTTCGAGCATCCTTACAATCCGGTGCGGTGCTTCATAGAAGACAAGGGTCATCGGATAGTCTTTATACATGGCAAGCTTTTTGCGCCGTTCCGTCGCACCGGATGGCAGAAAGCCGACATAGATAA
Source organism: uncultured Erysipelotrichaceae bacterium (assembly GCA_900319505.1). Taxonomy (GTDB): domain Bacteria; phylum Bacillota_I; class Bacilli_A; order Erysipelotrichales; family Erysipelotrichaceae; genus Bulleidia. Next base: position 4,196 of record ONOV01000132.1, on the reverse strand, counting down.
ACGGCATGGCCACCAGACCGCTGGCGACAAGGGCGTTGAGGAAAGCGGAACAGCCGGAGACCGGAATGACATTGAAGTCATTTTCCACACAGGCCTGTACGACTCTCTGACCGGGATCATTGATGAGGGGATAGCCGGCATCGGAGATGAGGGCGACGTTCTTTCCTTCGGAAAGAAGCTTCACGATGCCGCCGGCACTGTTTTCTTCATTGAAGTTCTGACAGGCAATCAGTTTCTTATGAATGCCGAAGTGGGCAAGAAGCTGGCCGCTGGTGCGCGTATCTTCACAGGCAATGACATCTGCCTGGTTAAGGATCTCAATGGCACGGGGTGTCATTTCCGAAAGATTGCCGATGGGTGTTGGGACAAGGTAGAGCGAAGGCCGTTTATTTTCAAAGGATTTCTGCCGTTTCACGCGTTTTCTCCTTCCGGTTTCTTCCGCTTGAATGTACGTACAGTAACGTTCTTCTTTTCTGTCTGCTGAGGCTTAGCCGCATCATGTCTTGGCTTGAAGGAGCGTGTTTCCACTTTACCTTTCGGCCTTTCTTCATGCGTATCTCTGTCTCTGCGTTTGAACGTTCTGACTTCGGTATTTCTGGCATGCGTGTTATCTTCATTCTCCCTTACCGCATGAGCTGCCGGACGTGAACCGTTATTATGGATGACAGTCTTGCGTACCGGCTTATCACCATCACCCTTCGGTCTTTGCATGATAACGCCCTTACGGGGAATGCCCTTGGCTCTCAGATCATCCAGCGTAATGAAAATCACATTCTCATAATTTTCCAGCTTTGCCTCATTGGCCATGACATTCATATTGGTCACCCGGTAGACAACCCCATCATATTCCACCTGGGATCCCATCTTGGGCAGTCCCTGGGTCATTTCCTTATAGTCATTATCCTCATACTTGAGGCAGCACATCAGCTTGCCGCACATGCCGGAAAGCTTATCCACATTCAATGCCAGCAGCTGGTTCTTGGCCATATTGATGGATATGACATCAAAGCGCGACTTGAACCTGCGGCAGCAGCACTCCATCCCGCAGGGACCGATGCCGCCTACCATTCTCGCCTTATCTCTTTCCCCGATCTGTCTTAATTCAATGCGGCAGTGCAGCCTGGCTCCCAGTCTTTTCAAAAGATCGCGGAAATCCACTCTCTGATCCGCCAGATACACAAAGAGAATCTTGGAACGGTCCAGCGTATAGCTTGCACTGAGCAGATTCATCTTGAGATCCAGGGCTTCAATTTCACTCCTGCAGATATCAAATGCAATATCATTCTCTTTCAGATTTCTCTGATAGGTTTCCTTATCCCGGTCTGTTGCTTTACGGATCACCGGACGCTGGGGCATGCGCAGGTTATACTTTCCTACTTCCAGCGCATCACCTTCCGCTTTTCCCATCTCCAGACCCTGCTGTGTCTCCACTACTACAAAGTCGCCTTTCAGGATGGAAGAATCTTCCGTACCGAAGGAATACGGCTTGCCGGCTTCCTCAAACTTCACCGGAACGGTATAGGTATATTTCACCGGCTGAACGGGTTCTTCAGTTTTTCTTTCCATGTTTCAATGCCTCCAGTCTGCCGAATGCCTGGGCGCACAGCAGATTCTGATCGTTAAATTTATTGCAGCGGTCACGTTCTTCCGATACGATCTGTATCATCCTGACATAATAGCTGCTGTCTTTTTTCTTTTCCCTGAGCAGTGTTCTGTACCAGTCCGGTCCTTCCTCTTTTTCCATGACTTCATCATGGGCAAACAGATCAATCAGATCGAGCCAGCAGCCAAGCATCTTCAGGTTTTCCTTCTTATCACTCAGCTTATAGCTGATATCATAGTCCACTAACAGTTCTGCACCGGGACCATTGTCATCAAAGGTCTGCCGGAACATATCCAGCGCATGGGTGTAGCTTTCCGCTTCACTCTGTGCTTTCAGATCATCCGCATTACGTACAATGTGGCTCAGAAAATACGCATCCTCTTCATGCACACCCTGTTCCACTGCCTTCTTATAATAATAAGAAGCAGGCAGCGGCACAAACGGTACAAGCGTACAGCGGGAAACAATCGTCGGCAGAATACGGCCGATCCCATCCACACAGAGGATCGCCGTAACCCCTTCCCCCGGCTCTTCCAGAAACTTCAGCAATGCATTCTGCGCTGCCGTACTGCTGTTATCCGCCTGCAGAAGAATGCACACCCTCTGGCCGGTACCGCCTTCAGCTGCCGCCTTGGCAAAGGAAGCTGTCATTTCATCCACATCATCCTTGCCGACTGCCTTCTCACTGCCGTCAATCACCCGGCAGTCAAGATGTTCCCTGTTCAGTACTCTTGTGCATGTCCGGCACGTCTCACAGGCAAACCCGTCTTCTGTCTTATTCTGACAGAACAGACTCATCGCCAGCAGGAATGCGGCTTCCTTCTTCGGTGTTCCGGCTTCCCCGGAAAACAGATAGGCATGCGACACCGTACCATTGTGCAGCGCACTGGCTAATGCCTGATAGACAACAGGTTCGGTTTCATGCAGCAGATCTTTCAGCATCCAGCCAGCCCTTCACTTCCTCATACGCTTCGGCTATGACCGTATCCGCATCCCTTGACGCATCCACTACGCACATCCTTTCAGGAAACATGGCAATGACCTTCTGGTAGCCTTCATACACTCTTTCATGAAATGCCTGGCTTTCCTGATCGAGACGATCCAGATACTCTCTTGCGGCAATCCGCGTCAGTCCGGTATCCGCATCCACATTCAGGAAAATCGTATGGTCGGGCATATGACCTTCCACGGCAAAGCGGTTGATCTCAGCCACTGCTTCCATGCCGATCTGCCTTCCGCATCCCTGATAGGCAAGGGAAGAATCCACAAAACGATCACTGATGACCGTAATGCCTTTTTCCAGGGCAGGCAGCACGATTTCCGTAAGGTGCTGACGGCGGCTGGCCGCATACAGCAGCGCTTCCGTTCTTGCGTCCATGGCCGTATTGGCCGGATCCAGAATAACCTGGCGAATCTCTTCTGCGATTTTGGAGCCGCCCGGTTCTCTTGTATACATGACCGGATAACCCTCATTTTTCAGGCGTTCCACTACCGCTGTTGAGACGGTTGTCTTACCTGAACCATCCGGTCCTTCAAATGTGATAAAAAGTCCTTTTTTCATAAATAGAATTATATCACTTCAGAATGCGTCCCGAAAGACAGCCGACTCTTCCCTGCATTTTATGCTAGACTGTTACCTGTATGCGAAGAAGAAGAAAACTGAATGTACAGCATCTGCTGTTATTGATAGCGACCATCGGCATTGTGCTTTCTCTGCTCATTATTCTGTTCAGTACCGTCTCAAATCACTTTAAAAAGGATGATACGGCAGCCCCGGCAACGGCTGTTCCGACAGAACAAAGCACTGAAACAGCGGCCGCACCCGCACCTGCTTCAGCCACCCCGGATGGAGAATCGGATCCAAGATTCTTTGATACAAACTCCATCCTGATTGTGGCCAATAAGAAACACAAGCTGCCGGATGGCTATGTCCCTTCCGACCTTGTTGAAATTACTTCTGTGCCCAAACAGGACCGGCAGGAAATGATGCGTCAGGAAGCAGCCAATGCCTTAGTTGCCATGTTTGATGCGGCCAGCCAGCAGGGTGTACAGCTTTACCTCACCTCAGCCTACCGCAGCTATGACTACCAGGTAGACCTATACAACAGCTATGTGGCGCAGAACGGCCAGGCCTATGCGGATTCCATTTCCTCCCGTCCCGGCTATTCCGACCACCAGACAGGACTGGCCTGCGATCTTGGTCAGACCGACATGGAAGATATGCTGGACCAGACCTTCATCAATACAGCCGCCGGCCAATGGCTCTACCAGCACGCCCATGAATACGGCTTTATCCTGCGCTATCCCCAGGGCAAAGAAGCCATCACCGGCTATGAATATGAACCATGGCATTACCGCTATGTCGGCGTGGATACGGCAAATGCCATGTACAGCATCTCACCGGATGAAACCATGGAAGAATACTTCCACATTGAGGGCGGTGACTACGCTCAGTAACCTGTACTGCGTGACAGACACATATGTCTGCCGCGCTTTATTTTTCTCTCTTTTACTATGCAATTTCATAATTATATCGATGAAAAGACGCCAGCCTGTCATCAGACTGACGCCTCTGCCGCAGTTACTTACTGTG
>ONOV01000084.1 GCA_900319505.1 uncultured Erysipelotrichaceae bacterium | reverse complement strand
CGAAGATCATTGAGATGAATACCGATAAGGGTCACATCCACATCCTGTTCGAAACATCTTTTGCAGGCACAGCTCTCCAGACTGATTAACAACTATAAAACGGTCACTTCACGTCTGATCCGTAAGGAATCTGCCGAAGAGCTGAAGCCGTATTTCATCAGCTCCGTATCCGACCTGTCAGAAGACGTGATCAGAGAATACATTCAGGAACAGAGGAAGGAAAGCGCGCCTGACCCCGCCTGAGCTGCCACTATAGTCGGGAAATGCACTGTTCAACCCAATTGCCTGACAGCTTTACAGAAGATGATTATAAGGCGCTTGTGAAGAAGCTGTATGATGCAGACCTGGCCGAGCTTGACAGAAATACATTCTCCCATGTAGAAATGGACTATCAGGGCAATCTGAAATAAGCAGATCAACTGTGACATCTGTCAGGAACGAGTACTCCGCTGTTCCTGCTTTTTTCTGATTTTCAAAAGCAAAAATACAGTTATTATGCATGTATGTGAAAGAATGATGAAATTTTCATGTGCTTTTTAAGTCAAATGGCGTTGAAAATGAGAAAGCGATTACATACAATGGTCATAGCGTCAAAGAATACGCATGGAGGTAAATAATGAAAAAGTTTTTCTCTGTAGGTCTGACCGCAGCAATGGCGATCAGCCTGGCCGCATGCGGAAGCAGCTCATCCAGCTCTTCCAGCAGTACCAAGTCCACATCGAGCGCATCCAGTTCTGATATGGCTGTTGCAATGATCACCGACTATGGTGATATTACGGACCAGTCCTTCAACCAGACAACCTATGAAGCCTGCAAGGCCTGGGCGACAGACAATGATGTCAAGTTCAACTATTACAAGCCGGCAAGTGACGCGGACGCTGATCGTGAGGCATCCATCGAACAGGCAATTGATGAAGGCTATAATGTTATCGTCATGCCTGGTTATGCATTCGCTCAGGCGATCGTTGATACTGTAGAAGATTATCCGGATGTCAAGTTTATTGCGCTGGATGTTGCCCAGGCTGATCTGGACAAGGATTCCGGTACAGACGGCTGGAAGTCCGACAACACATTCTGCGCTGTGTACGAAGAAGATCTGGCCGGCTACATGGCAGGCTACGCAGCTGTATCTCTTGGCTATACAAAACTCGGTTTCCTTGGCGGTATGGCAGTTCCGGCGGTTATCCGTTATGGCTACGGTTATGTACAGGGTGCTGAACAGGCTGCTGAAGACAAGGGTGTTGCAGAAGTTGATATTAACTATGCATACGGCAACAAGTTCTCCGGTGACTCTGATATCACAGCTGCCATGGATACATGGTACGGCAATGGTACACAGGTTGTCTTCGCATGCGGCGGCGGTATCTACACAAGTGCTGCTGAAGCTGCGCAGAAGGTCAACGGCAAGGTCATCGGTGTCGATGTCGACCAGGCCGCTACAATTGATTCCACATATGGCGACGGTATGACTGTAACTTCTGCGACAAAGGGTCTTGCAGCAACTGTCAATTCTGCTCTGGAGGCCTGCAAGGATGGCACCTTCAGTGATAAATATGCAGGAACATGCCAGAACCTTGGTCTTGTTTCCGAGAATCCGGATGAGAACTACGTTCAGCTGCCTGAATCCACACAGTGGGGCGACGGGTTCACTGAGGATGACTACAAGGCACTGGTCAAGAAGATGGATGATGGTGACATCAAGGTTGATAACAGCGTTGATGTAGACCTCAGCAAGCTTTCCTACGACCATGTCAAGGTAGACTACCAGGGCAACCTGAAGTAATCCTTCACAAAGCTGCACACAGGAATGGCAGAGGCCATTCCTGTTTTTTTATGGAAATCAATAGAAAAGGGACATATACAGCCGAAAGGAATCTGCTGAAAATGTCAAATGGCAGGAAGTGAATTGTTCCCATTCTGTTATTTTGCGTCTATAATAAATTATGGGTTTATTATGGGACATAATCGGGGACACATGGCATTTTTGTATTGCTGTGTAAGCGCATTCATAATAGAATACTCGAGCAAGAGTTAAGGAGAAGAAAATAATGACGGAACAAAAAGAACCATATGCAGTTGAGATGCTGCATATAACAAAACGGTTCCCGGGCATTGTTGCCAATGATGACATTACTCTTCAGCTGAAGAAGGGTGAAATTCATGCACTGTTGGGCGAAAACGGCGCTGGCAAATCAACACTGATGTCAGTTCTGTTCGGTCTCTATCAGCCGGAAGAAGGTATCATCAAAAAAGACGGGAAAGTCGTTCAGATCAATGATCCTAACGATGCCAATGCACTAGGCATCGGCATGGTCCACCAGCACTTCAAGCTGGTGCAGTGTTTCACGGTGCTGCAGAACATCATCCTCGGCGTAGAGGATACAAAGCACGGTATTCTGCAGACAGATGAGGCCCGCAAGAAGGTCATGCAGCTGTCTGAGAAGTACGGCCTGCAGGTAGATCCGGATGCACTGATTTCTGATATTACCGTAGGTATGCAGCAGAGAACGGAAATTCTGAAGATGCTGTACCGTGATAATGAAATACTCATCTTCGATGAGCCGACGGCTGTTCTGACACCGCAGGAAATCGAAGAACTGATGCAGATCATGAAAAACCTGTCAAAGGAAGGAAAGTCCATTCTCTTCATCTCACATAAGCTGAATGAAATCATGGAAGTGGCGGATCGTGTTACAGTCTTAAGACGCGGCAAGTATGTAGGTACGGTCAATGTCAGGGATACCAATGAAGAGGAACTTTCCCGTATGATGGTAGGTCGTGATGTACAGCTTGTGGTAGATAAGAAACCGGCTAAGCCGAAGGATGTGGTGCTTGAGGTATCTCATCTGACAGTGCCTGGCAGAACAAAGACCAAGAATGCGGTCAATGATGTTTCTTTCAAGGTAAGAGCCGGTGAGATTGTCTGTATTGCCGGTATTGACGGCAATGGTCAGACAGAGCTGATCTATGGATTGACGGGTCTGACCCCGACTTCCGGCGGAACGATCAAGGTCAATGGAAAAGACATTACCGGAAGTTCCATCCGTGAGCGTTCAGCGCATATGTCTCATATTCCGGAAGACAGACATAAACATGGTCTGGTTCTGGATTACAATCTGGCTTACAACCTGGTTCTGCAGCGTTATTTTGAACCGGAATTCACCAAGGCAGGATTCCTCAGGACTGGCAATATCTACAAGTATGCCAACCGTCTGATCAAGGATTTCGATGTTCGTTCCGGTCAGGGCGCCCATACAATTGTCCGCTCCATGTCCGGCGGCAACCAGCAGAAGGCGATCATTGCCCGTGAACTGGACCGCAATCATGAAGTGCTGATCTGCGTCCAGCCGACCAGAGGTCTGGATGTTGGTGCCATTGAAGGCATTCATAAGAGAATTATTGCGGATCGTGATGCCGGCAAGGCAGTTCTGCTCGTTTCACTTGAACTGGAAGAGGTCATGAATCTGTCGGACCGTATTCTTGTCATGCATGAAGGCGAGATTGTCGGTGAACTGGATCCGAAGAAGACTACAACCGAAGAGCTCGGTCTTTACATGGCCGGTGCCAAGCGTGATACACCGAAGGAGGCTGAGTAAGCATGGAAGAAAAGAAGTCTTTCTGGAAGAAACCGGGTGTACAGACGGTTCTGACTTCACTGATCTGTATTCTGTTCGGTCTGATTGCAGGCTATATCGTACTTCTGATCATTAACCCGGCCGGTGCCGGTGAGGCGATCAGGACCATTATCCTCAACTTCCTGACCAAACCGACGTCACGAGCCCAGATCAAGTCATTGGGCAATACGCTGGTCAAGACAGCACCTCTGTTAATGTGTGCACTGAGTGTCTGTTTTGCCTATAAGGTAGGTCTCTTCAATATCGGTGCGGCCGGCCAGTATGAAGTCGGTGCCTGCGCCTGTCTGGCGCTGGCCCTGATCTTCAAAGCACCCTGGTGGGTATGCTTGCTCGGTGCTGCGGCTGCCGGTGCAGTGCTGGGTCTGATCTGCGGCGCATTGAAGGCATACCGCAACGTGAACGAAGTTATTTCCGGCATCATGCTCAACTGGATCTTCCTGTATGTGACCAATACCGTGCTGGGCAAGGTCAAGGAAACTTCTTCTCCGTACACGGAATCAATTACCGCGATCAATAAGAAAGCGATTCTGCCGACGGCGGGCCTGGAAAATCTCTTTGCCGGCAACAGAAACACGACGATTGCGATTTTCCTTTCTGTTCTGACCGCTGTCATTGTGTGGATTGTTCTGGATAAGACGAAGTTCGGTTATGAACTGAAGGCTACCGGCTACAATAAAGATGCAGCCAAATATGCCGGCATGAAGGAAAAGAGAAATATCATCGTTACGCTGGTTATTGCCGGTGCAATTGCAGGTCTGGGTGCTTCCTTCATGTACCAGTCAGGCTATATGAGATGGGAAACCTCAGCATCTGCGGTGCCGTCCATGGGCTTCAATGGTATCGCTGCTACCTTCTTAGGCGGCCTGAACCCGATCGGAACGATCTTCGCATCCTTCTTCATCCAGTCCATTACGGACGGCGGTTCCATGATCGACCGTATGATTTATCCTTCTCAGGTATCTGATCTGATCTCCGGTATCATCATTTACCTCAGCGGCTTTGTACTCTTCTTCAAGATGCTGATGAATAAACCGCATCATAAGAAAGAAAAGAAAGAAAAGAAAGCAGGAGGTGAAACGAAATGATTCTGCTGCTTCAGTACATGATTATCTTCGCATCCGTTCTTTCGCTGGTTGCCTTAGGCGGCTGCTTCTCTGAACATTCCGGCGTCATCAACCTGGGTCTTGAAGGTATCATGGTTGTCGGTGCCATGGGCGGCGCCATGATCATGAATCTGGTTCCGGCCGCACTGCCGGCGCCGGTCATGATTCTGATCGTGTGTGTGGCTTCCATTATCTTCGGCATGCTGTACAGCTGCCTGTTAGGTCTTGCCTGCATCAATCTCAATGCGGATCAGACGCTGATCGGTACAGCCATGAACATGCTGTCTACGGCGGTTGCCGTTATCGTGGTGCGTTCCTACAACACATCCCGCAATTCATCTGATGTATCTTCCATCCTGAAGTATGTCGATGCCAAGAAGAAGTTCCTGATCCGTTTCGGCAGCTTTGAATTCAACTGGTTCATGATCATTGCCCTGGCTGCGGTGATCATCTCCTACATTGTGCTCTATAAGACAAAGTTCGGTCTGCGTTTAAGAGCCTGCGGTGAAAATCCTCAGGCAGCTGACTCAGTCGGTATCAATGTGTATCGGATGAGATGGGCCGGTGTAATGATTTCCGGACTGCTCGGCGGTCTTGGCGGCATTACCTATATCATGGCCGGTGTTTCCGAATGGAAGTTTGAAAATGGTGTTGCCGGCTTCGGCTTCCTGTCTCTGGCGGTTATGATCTTCGGTCAGTGGAAGCCGCACAGAATCGGGCTGGCGGCGCTGCTGTTCGGTTTCTTCCGCTCTCTGTCCAATGTCTACTCAGGCATTCCTTTCCTGAAGGCAATGAACATTCCGAGTGCGGTATATAACATGATGCCTTACATCATCTCTCTGATTGTTCTGGCATTCACTTCTTCCAATTCGGCTGCGCCGAAGGCGGAAGGCATACCGTACGACAAAGGAACAAGATAACCATATCACTGAGGAACTGCTTCCTATGGCAGTTCCTTTTGTTTATCAGTCGGTATATGGTAAAATGACACGCGGTGAGGAGATACATGAAACAGAACAGAAATTACCCGCAGGCTGTGGTCACAAAGAAACAGATGAAACGGATTCATGAAGGCCATCCATGGGTGTATGAAGATGAAATCATATCGATTGACGACAATATTGAAAACGGCAGTCTGGTGGATGTGTATGGAGAGAAGGGACAGTATGGCGGAACCGGTTTCTATTCTGCATTGTCCCGGATCCGGATCCGTTTATTAAGCCATAATGCCAATGACACGTTTGATGAAGCTTTCTTTAAGCGAAGAGTGCAGTATGCCCTGCAGTATCGTAAAGATGTTATGAAAGAGGATTTCAGGGCATGCCGGCTGGTCCATGGGGAAAGTGACGAACTGCCGGGATTGACCGTAGACCGCTACAATGACATTCTTGTTGTGGAAGTGACAAGCTATGGCATGGAACAGCGTAAGGATATTGTGTATACAGCCCTGGTACAGCAATTGAAAGCCATGGGTGAAGAGATCCATGGCATTTATGAAAGAAATGAGAGTGCCTTGAGAAGTAAGGAAGGGCTGGAACAGTATAAGGGATGGTATGGGGATAAACATCCATCTGAAACAAAGACAGTCATCTCTGAAAACGGCATTCTGTATGAAGTGGATGTAGAGAATGGACAGAAGACCGGTTTCTTTCTGGATCAGAAGTATAACCGGCTGGCTGTACGGAAGATGGCATACGGCAGAAATGTACTGGACTGCTGCACGCATACCGGTTCATTTGCCTTGAATGCGGCATATGGCGGTGCAGCCCACGTAAAGGCGCTTGATATATCTGATACGGCTGTTGCGGAAGCGAAGCATAATGCTCTTTTGAATCATCTGGAAGATCAGGTGGACTTCGTACAGGCAGACGTCTTTGAAGCGCTGGATGAAATCCGTAAAAACCATGAACATTATGATTTTATCATTCTGGATCCCCCGGCTTTTACCAAAAGCCGTAAAACCCGCTACAACGCCTACCAGGGCTATAAGGAAATCAATGCCCAGGCGATGAAAATCCTGCCCAGAGGAGGCTATCTTGCGACCAATTCCTGCTCGCATTTCATGAGTACTGAGATGTTCAGGGCTATGCTGCATGAAGCCGCCATGGCGGCCGGTGTACAGGTGCGGATTGTGGAAGAGAGGCATGCTTCCCCGGATCATCCGGTATTGATCGGGGTGGATGAGACAGATTACCTCAAGTTCTTCCTGGTGCAGACGATCTGAGACAGAAGGTGCAAAAATGGCTTAACCAGGCCTTTCAGCGCCTTTTTCATTGGAATGAAAACTAGAAATATTAGCCTATCTGTGGTAAAATTGCAATAGAAAGTAGGTGAGATTGTGGCAGAATATAAATACAAAAAAGGCGACATTGTAATGTACAAACGTGATGTATGCAGAGTTGTAAGAATCGGCGAGAGTGATTACACAGGAGAAAAGTGCTACATTCTCGTACCTACCGCCAGACCTGACGGCTCCATCAAAATGCAGGTACCGGTATCCAATAAGAGCGGACATCTCAGAGATCTTATCACGCGTGATGAGATCCGTGAACTGATCCGCAAGACACCGGATGTTGAAACGCTTGTCAGTAAGCCGGCGAATATGAAGAGCCAGTATGCTGCGCTGATGCACAGTGATGATGTACTGGATCTGGTCAGGATCATCAAGACGTCTTATGAGCGGAATCAGGAAAGAATCGCTTCGCATAAGAAGCTGGCCAGTATTGATGATGAATATCTCAGAAGGGCAGAGAAATGTCTGTACAATGAGATTTCGGCATCTACCGGAATGAGCTTTGATGAGTCCAAAGAGTATTTTGAAAGTGAAGTAAAGAAGGAAGAGGCAGGCCGCAGTTAATGAAGAACAGGATGATTCTGCAGTCGTTTGAGTGGTATTTGTCAAATGATGGAACGTTCTGGAAGAGAGTGGAGGGGGCTGCCCCTTCTTTTTCTTCCATCGGTTTTACCAGTGTATGGCTGCCGCCGGCTTTCAAAGGCGCAGGCGGCATCAATGATGTCGGGTATGGCGTATATGATCTGTATGATCTGGGTGAGTTTGACCAGAAAGGAACCATACGGACAAAGTACGGTACAAAGGATGAATATCTGCGGGCCGTAAAGGCTGTTGAAGATAACGGGGTCAGAGTGCTGGCGGATATTGTCTTTAACCAGAAGATGGGAGCGGATGAAACAGAAGAAGTACAGGCTGTGGAGGATGCCGGCAATAACCGCAATGAACAGATTTCAGGCGATGAGACCATTACGGCCTGGACAAAGTTCACGTTCCCGGGAAGAAAAGGCAAGTATGATCCGTTTATCTGGGATCATACGTGCTTTGATGGAACGGACTGGGACGAGAAGGGACATCGCAACTCCATATACAGGTTCGATGGCAAGAACTGGGATTGTGATGTATCCACGGAAAATGGCAACTATGACTATCTGATGGGATGTGATCTGGACTTTCAGGAACCGAAGGTGGTGGAAGAATTGAAGAAGTGGGGCAGATGGTATCTGGATCTGACCGGGGCAGACGGGGTAAGACTGGATGCCCTGAAACATATCCGCTTTACTTTCTTTGAGGAATGGCTGAAGGATATGAGGGCTTATACCGGCAGGGATCTGTTTGCCATCGGGGAATACTGGAATCCGGATGTCAATGCTCTGACGCATTATCTGGATGTAAACCATAACTGTCTGTCCCTGTTTGATGCTGCTCTGCATTTCCGTTTTTATAATGCCTCAAACAGCGGCGGTTATTTTGATATGCGTACGCTCTATGACAGTACTCTGGTACAGGTGAGAGAAGACAATGCCATCACATTTGTGGACAATCACGATACCGAGCCGCAGCAGGCCCTGCAGTCTTTCATACCGGCCTGGTTCAAACCGATTGCCTATGCTCTGATTCTGGAAAGTGCCCATGGCATTCCCTGTGTTTTCTATGGGGATCTTTTCGGCATCAGACAGGAAAACATCGCTCCAGTCAAAGATCTTGCCAGGCTCATGGCTGCCCGGACCCTGGCCGCCTATGGGAGTGAAACAGATTACTTTGATCATGAGGATGTGGTAGGCTTTACCCGCAGCGGCAGTACAGAAAATCCGGACAGCGGCGTTGCCGTACTTGTCTCAGATGGACCGGGCGGGTGCAGGCATATGATGGTGAATGAAGCCATGAAAGGAAAGCAGTTCATCAATATACTGGATGAAAACCTGTCTGTATGCATCAATGAAGACGGAAGCGGCGACTTCACTGTCAATGGAGGTTCAGCCGCCGTATACGTGGAAGCACATATGCTTGATGAAATAAAAAAGATGGCTGCGGCCTTTGAACAGGGCACACAGCCATACTTTCCATGGTGATCTTCAGCGTAAGATCACTTTTTTTCGGGATAATGCATGCGGGTGGCATCAATGTGATCCAGAACGCCGAGATACCGGTGGGCAAGATATCTTGCCATGCCCAGGTTCTGATCCAGGTAATTGCCGCACTGATCCGGGGCCGCACCGGGAATATCATCTTCATAATCCGCAATGAACGTAAACATTCTTGAGACAAGACCGATGACATCCTCCGAGATGAGATCTCCTTCCAGAATCATGTAGAAGCCGGTACGGCAGCCCATGGGGCCGAAGTAGACGACCCTGTCCTTCCATTCCGGATCATTGCGCAGGAAGGTGGCACCGAGATGCTCGATCGTATGTACTTCCGCTGTATTCATGACCGGTTCCCGGTTGGGGGCTGTCATTCTCAGATCAAAAGTTGTGATGACCGTATCACGGAAACGGTCCTTTCTTGATACATAGACACCCGGCAGTAAAAGCAGGTGGTTGACTTTAAAACTGGCAATTGTTTCCATTTGTTCATCTCCTTGTCCTTATTATCGCATATCCCGGTCAGGATGGTACAATGGAAACAGCAGGGAGGAAGTACATGCCGGAGAACAGTGTGAGAGAACATTTGAAAAATTCAGATCGGAAAACCGTTACTACATATGTCATTCTGCATACGCTTGTGGTCATATCGCTTATTCGCCAGCTTCTTGCCGGGGATTTTTATAATGCATTTCTTTGTATTGTATCGCTGCTTCTGTTCATGATACCGCGGCTTGTGGAAACAAAGCTGAAGATTGAATTGCCGGATCTATTGGAATGCACGATCTATATTTTTATTTTTGCGGCGGAAATCCTGGGTGAGATCAATAACTTCTATCAGATCATTCCTTTCTGGGATACGATCCTGCATACGCTGAATGGTTTTCTCTGTGCAGCCATCGGCTTTTCCCTGGTGGATCTATTGAACCGCAATTCCCGCCGCGTCAATCTGTCGCCGCTGTATCTGGCGCTTGTATCATTCTGCTTTTCGATGACTGTAGGTGTGTGCTGGGAATTCTTTGAATTTTCCATGGATAATGTGACCGGTACGGATATGCAGAAAGATACGCTGGTACAGAATATCAATTCCGTATATCTCAATGAAACCGGCGCCAACCGTACGGTAAAGATCCGTAAGATCGATAATACGGAAATACATACAGCAGACGGACAGACCTATGAGATCAAGGACGGGTATCTTGATATCGGTCTGATTGATACAATGGATGATCTGTTTGTCAATCTGATCGGAGCGCTCACGTTCAATGTGATCGGCTATATCTATGTCAGAAAGCGGGATTTTTCAAAGAAGAATATTGCCATGCGTTTTGTGCCGCATAAGATGGATGAAACACAGTCAGAAGCACAGGAAGAGCTCAAAGCCCTGGCAGATGAGCTGGAAGAAGATGAAGAGAAACGGAAAGAAGACAGATGATGTCTTCTTTTTCTGACTTCTGAAAGAGAAGACAGAAAAAGAAGAAAATGCTGCTGTAAAATTCAGAAAATAGGTGAAAAATGCACTTTAAAATGTAAGAATTTCATATATAAAATGAAAATATGATGCATAAATATGAAAAACAGCTTGTAAAATCTGAAAATAAAACCGATAATTTCCATGTATTCAGAAAATACGGAACTGGAGGGAAATGAATATGAACAGATATTTCAAAAGTTTTGTAGCAGCTGCGTTAGTCTGCAGCACTCTGGCAGGATGCGGATCATCCTCGGGAGGCAGTACGGCAGAAAAGACAGCTTCTTCCAGTACAGCTGCTGCGTCCGGTAAACATTTTGTCATTGCGACAGATACAGTATTCAAGCCGTTTGAATATACGGATGCGGATGGCAATTTCGTCGGTATTGATGTGGATCTTCTCGCAGCGATTGCCAAGGATCAGGGCTTCACTTATGATCTGAATTCACTTGGCTGGGATTCCGCCATTGCGGCATGCCAGGCCGGCCAGGCTGACGGTATGATTGCCGGTGCTTCCATTACAGATGAAAGAAAGCAGAACGGCTGGATCTTCTCGGATGGCTACTATACGGCAACCCAGTGTGTAGCGGTAGCTGCCGACAGTGATGTCAAATCGCTGGATGATCTTCAGGGTGCCAATGTTGCGGTCAAGACAGGCACAGCCGGTGCAGATTATGCCAACTCTCTGAAGGATAAATACAACTTCAATATCACAACTTATGAGGACAGCCCGACGATGTATCAGGCGGTAACCGGCGGTCAGGCAGACTGCTGCTTCGAGGATACACCGATCATGTCCTATACCATCAAACAGGGTGAACAGGATCTCAAGATTGTCGACGGTTCTGAGAATGAAGGTAATGATTACGGCATGGCAGTATTTGATTCAAGTGAGCAGGAGCTGCTTGATCTGTTCAATGCCGGTCTGAAGGATATCAAAGCCAGCGGTGAGTACGATAAGATCATCGCCAAGTATCTGGGCTGATCAGAATCAGACAGGGGCCCGGCAGTGCCGGACCTTTTCTTCTTAGAAAGGAGTTCACATGTCACAGATTATAGAGCAATACGGACATCTTTTACTGAACGCAATGGGACATACACTTTTACTGGCTCTGCTGGGGCTTCTGTTTGCGTGTGTATTCGGTCTGCTGTTCGGTATGATGAGCGTTGTCCACAATAAAGCATGCAATATCATTGCCATGATATTTGTGGATGTCATCCGCGGTGTTCCGATGATCGTTCTGGCCTATTTCATCTACTTCGGCATTCCGTATGGATGCCGGACGATCCTGGGCACAAAGATTACCATTTCCGCTCTGCAGGCAGGCACATGGTGTCTGTCACTCAACTGCGGCGCATATATGGCAGAAATCATCCGGGCAGGCATTCAGTCTGTGGATCCCGGCCAGATGGAAGCGGCCCGTTCCCTTGGTCTTCCGTACTGGAAGAGCATGCGCAGGGTTGTGCTGCCCCAGGCCATCCGGACCATGATTCCATCCATCATCAACCAGTTCATCATCACCCTGAAGGATACTTCCATCCTTTCCGTCATCGGTTTCCCGGAACTTGTCAATACGGCGAAAAACGTCATTGCCATCACCGGTAAATCACTGCAGACATGGGCGGTTGTGGCCGTCATGTATCTGATTATCATCCTGCTGCTGTCCAAACTGGCAAAGCGGGTGGAAAGGAGGCTCAGCCGTGGCCATAAACTACAATAAGACAAGAATTCATGTCGAACACCTTGTCAAGAATTACGATAAGCTGGAAGTGCTGAAGGATATCAGTACGGATATCTATGATGGGGAAGTCGTGGTTGTCATCGGTCCTTCCGGTTCGGGCAAATCCACTTTCCTGCGCTGTCTCAACGGTCTTGAGAAATTCCAGAGCGGCCACATCATGATCAACGGGAAAGATGTTGCGGATCCCAAGACCGATATCAATCACTTCCGTGAAAACATCGGCATGGTATTCCAGCATTTCAATCTCTTTGCCAATATGAATGTGCTGGACAATCTGACCCTGGCTCCGGTGGAGCTGAAGAAAGCAAGTCGGGAAGATGCGGAGGAAACAGCCATGAAGATGCTGGCAAGAGTCGGCCTCAGCGATAAGCTGCATTCCTATCCGGATCAGCTTTCCGGCGGCCAGCAGCAGCGTGCGGCAATCGCAAGAGCATTGTGCATGCATCCGGACATCATGCTGTTTGATGAACCGACTTCAGCTCTGGATCCGGAAATGGTAGGGGAAGTACTGAATGTCATGAAGCATCTGGCTTCCGAAGGCATGACCATGGTCATTGTCACTCATGAAATCGGCTTTGCAAGAGAAGTGAGCGATCGGGTTCTCTTCATGGATGGCGGCTATATTGTGGAAGAAGGCACGCCGGATGAAGTCATCAATCATCCCCGTCAGCAGCGTACCATTGATTTTCTTTCCAAAGTGCTGTAGGGAAAAAGAAACAGCGTTCCGGATTTCCGGAACGCTGTTTTAATGATCATGGCAATGACAGGATTCAACTCTTTCTTCCAGGCCATTCTGGATGAATGCTTTGACAGCCTCTTCACAGCTGCCGTTATTGCCGCCATAGATCCTGATGCCGCAGGCAGACAGGGCATTGACCATACCCTGGCCCATACCGCCGCAGATCACCGCATCAACACCTTTGTCTTTGAGAAAAGGTGCCAGCTTATGATGGCTGTGTCCTTCAGCTGAAATGATCGAAGATGTATATGACGCTCCATTGATGTCATAAAGGACAAAGGCTTCAGCTTTGCCGAAGTGGGCAAAGATGTTTCCGTTATCGTAAGGTAATGCGACTCTCATTTATGATTTATTCCTCCTTGTCGTCATGTTCTTCACCGGGATTGTCACAGATTCCCCATTTGTCCATATGGGCTTTTCCCCAGTGGTTTCCGATTCTGTTCAGGGCAATCAGAAGAATGCCGAACAGAACACCAAGTATGATACATAGAATAATCAATCCCATCTTCAGCACTCCTTCCATTCTGTTTCATCAAGTTCATCTTCAGCCATCTTAACATAGTGAGCAGCGTTGTCTTCACACTTTCTGCGCTCTGCTTCCGTTAATGGACGGATCACGCGGGCGGGAGAGCCGAAGATCAGAGAACCGGCCGGATAATGCCTGCCCTCGGTTACCAGGGCACCGGCTCCTACAATACAGTGATCTTCAATCACGGCATTGTTCATGATGATGGCGCCCATGCCGATGATCACATCATCCTTTACCGTACAGCCATGCAGGATTGCCCCATGTCCTGCGGTGACAGAATCCCCCAGCGTGATATCATGGCCTTCACCCGCATGGATGATGACTCCGTCCTGGATGTTTGTATTCTTTCCGATCCGTATGACTGCGGTATCTGCCCGCAGGACGGCATTGTGCCAGAAGGAACAGTTTTCCTGCATGCTGATCTTTCCTTCAAGCACCGTATTTTTTCCTGTATGAATTTTCATAAGTCTATTTTAGCGGAATGGGGCAGGAAGACAAGTTCTGTACGGAGCAGGCTTATGAACAGAAGAGAAATGTTCTAGAATAAAAGCAGAGGTAAAACAATATGAACTTAGATAATCTGCGCAATATTGCCATCCTGATCGATCACACCAATCTGAAACCCTATGCCACTGATGAAGATATGAAACAGCTGTGTGAAGAGGCGAAAGAAAACCATTTCCGCATGGTTGCCATCAATTCTTCCCGTACAGCGTACTGTCATGCCCTGCTGGAAGGAACGGATGTGCATGTCGGTGCCGCCATTTCCTTTCCGCTTGGGCAGACAGATACGGCGGTAAAGCTGTATGAAACGGAAACTGCCATCAGAGAAGGAGCGGATGAAATCGATTATGTCGTGTCTCTGTCGGATATCAAAAACGGGGACTGGTATAAGGTGGAAGATGAAATGCGCCGGATGACACAGCTCTGCCACAGTCATGGTGCTCTGCTCAAGGTCATCTTTGAGATCTGCTATCTGAATGAAGATGAGATCATTCATCTATCCAGGATGGCAAGGGATGTCGGACCTGACTTCATCAAGACTTCTACCGGTTTCGCATCATCCGGGGCAACGGTGGAAGCGGTCAGGCTTATGAAGGCACACTGCGGCGATCATGTCAAAGTCAAGGCAGCCGGAGGCATCCGCACCTGGCAGGCATTCAGGGCAATGGTAGATGCCGGGGCAGAGCGTATCGGTACTTCAAGCGGCCTGAAGATCATGGCCGAAGCAAAGAAAGAGCTGAATCTCTGAAAAAAGCTTCATCGGTATTTCCGATGAAGTTTTTT
>ONOV01000230.1 GCA_900319505.1 uncultured Erysipelotrichaceae bacterium | reverse complement strand
GTATAATTATGTGCGAAAGTTTTTACATATAAAGGCTGATGCTAGTATTAGTTCAATCAGGAGATTATATGCGAGAGGGATTAAAACTGTTTACCCATGACGGAGTTTTTCATGCGGATGAAGTATTCGCGACTGCACTCTTTACCCTGTACAGTGAAAACATTACAGTCACACGGGGTTCTGACCAGGATATTCCTGAGGGAGATGACTGGATTGTCTTTGACATCGGCGGAGGCATTCTTGACCATCATACCCCGGAAAACAAACGGAACAACGGCTTTCATCCGGATACAGAAATACCATATGCGTCCTGCGGTCTTGTATGGCGCTGCTATTACAGACCGATACTGAAAGCGCAGAAATGTCCGCCTGCCTACTATGACTATGTTTACCGCAGGGTCGAAAAAACTCTCATTATCGGCATTGATGCCTTTGATAACGGCATCAATCCATTATCGCTTGCCCTGGATCATACCCCTTCCTTAAGCGAAGAGGAAAAGAAAAAGCTGGTATACGAAAGCAGCTATGGCTTTACCGTATCCCAGATGATCAAGGACTTCAATCCGACCTGGAACAGCGACTTCAACGTCAATGACGCCTTCCGCGACGCCGTTTCCTTTGCCCGGGATATCCTGCTGAACCGATTGGATTCCATCATCTCACAGCTTGATGCCCGTGATTATGTCAGTGACTGCATTGCCTATTCTTCGCATCACATCATGATCATGGACCGCTTTGCGCCATGGGAGAACCTGGTATCCGGTCATCCCCATGATCCCAAGGCCGCAGATATCTGGTTTGTGGTATATCCAGCCATGCGGGGCGGATGGAACGTACAGTGTGCCTTAGATGATGTGAATGATCGCACTTCCTTCCGTAAGGCCATGCCTGCCAGATGGTATGGCTTAAGAAATGAAGAGCTGCAGCAGGCAACCGGCATCGCTACGGCAAGATTCTGTCATGTCTCGGGATTTCTGGCCGGATGTGACACGGAAGAAGATGCCTTGGCCCTGGCAGCCCTTGCCAGCCGGTAAAGCAAAAGAAAAAGCAGCACCTACTGATGCAGATACTGCTTTGTTGTCATTAAAGAGACATGCAGCGGGGACAGACCGACTAACGTCTGTACTGCTGCTTTTTCTTTTTCTTCGGTTAATCCGCTGACTGCATCCGTCACATAAATGACATGACACCCAAGATCAATCAGATCAAACACCGTAAACAGAACACAGCACTCCGCAATGACACCTGTTACTACAACATTGTCTGCTTTTAAGGCGGCCTGTTTTACTTCCGGTATATGCATGGATGAATAAGTGCTTTTGGTATACAGCGGATAGTGATGACTCTCTTCTTCCAGAGAAGGTATGATACGGTTCAGCTCTTCGGACTCATTCACATCTCTGTATTTCTCATTGTATTTCACCCATGTACCTGAAGGGTGAGAAGATGCCCTGAACTCGGTAAAGATCACATGGTCATGCATGACAGGAATCAGCTTCTTAATGTTTTCAGCAGCTCCTTCCGTATCCAGACATTCCCATTTCTCACCCTTCAGGTACACCCTCTGCATATCCGTTACAAGCAACAGATCATTCTCATGCATGTTCAATGATCCGATCTGTTATAGCTGTTCTTCATCGTGTTGCTGGCTTCATACAGCACCTTTGATAAGGTCTTTGAAGTTTCCTTTTCCAGCATGGCAGCCATCTCTTCATTTGCCTTTTCACAGAGTGATACCGCTTCATCGCCGTCTGAATTCTCTAAGAGCCTGTCATACTGATTCAGAATCTCATATGCCTTTGAGCCAACCGCAAGAACATAGCGTTCAATCAGATTCTGCGACTTGCCGAAAGACGCATCCGCCAGTGCTCCGATCAATCGGCTGGACCAATAGAAATTATCCGTTGATACTTTACCGGTTGTATTGCCAAGATAATCCGGTACGGTATTGACATCCGTATAGAACGGCACCATGACATTGAAGGCATTAGAGCCTAACGCAACCCATTCAATACTTCTGCCATACGGCCGTATCTGCATGAAGCCCATGAAATCCGTACGGTTGATGCCGATCGAACGGAAAAGACCGCCTTCTTCACTCTTTGTGTAGGGATCAAACGGCGTGCCCTGATAATGAGAGCTCAATACATACTTCACATCTTCCGGTGTAATCTTCTTTTCCGGTACAAGCGACCAGGGCAGATCATCATCCATCGGCCGATAGTCCGCATCTTCTCCATCCCATGTAAAGGTTCTCGGGTTGAAGTACCGCAGCATGAACCAGGCTCTTGGTGTGTTGTAGACATGATCCGCATCATCACGGGAACCGAAGGTACCTCTTGGATCAAATGTATCCCCCTGGGATACATCCAGATGATACTTCTCAACAAATTCCTTCAGATCCTTTGAGCACATGTATTCCTTCTGTGCCCCATAGGCATCATCAAAGTCAAATGCATCAATACCGAGCTGATTGGGCATGACAGCATATTCCTCATCC
>ONOV01000131.1 GCA_900319505.1 uncultured Erysipelotrichaceae bacterium | reverse complement strand
TGTATTCTCTGACCTGAACGGGTTCATGCAGAAGCTGCT
Organism: uncultured Erysipelotrichaceae bacterium; assembly: GCA_900319505.1. GTDB lineage: Bacteria > Bacillota_I > Bacilli_A > Erysipelotrichales > Erysipelotrichaceae > Bulleidia. The sequence goes on along the minus strand of ONOV01000131.1, from coordinate 9,699 downwards.
CAGCCAGCTGAACCTTATCCTTCTGCCGCTCGGTTAAAAAGAGAAAAGCTTCACCCTTTGTATTGGCCCGGGAAGTACGGCCGATCCGATGAATCAGACTTTCCGCTTCATCCGGGAAATCATAGAGAATAATCCGTTTCACGGAAGGAATATCAATACCGCGGGACGCGACATCCGTTGCCACCAGAATCTTACAGCTGCCATTGCGGAACTGTTCCATATGCTGTTTTCTGATCCTGGGATCAAGTCCGCTGTACAGGGCAAGGCAGGGAATATGATGTTTGGAAAGTTCACTGCTGACAAAGGCACAAGTTTTTCTGGTATTGACAAAAAGCAGGGTCTGTTCAGGTTCTTTCAGCAGCTTCCACAAAACATCCAGTTTCTGCTCCTCAGCAACAACAACCGCAGTGACAGGGGTATTCTGCACGAGCAGTTTTGATGCGCCGAATGTATAGGATACCGGTTCATTCTGAATGGAAGTGCTGAGCTCTCTTACTTCGTCTGATAAAGTGGCACTGTAAAGCAGCGTCTGATGGTCCGGCAGAGCGGCTATGACATTTCTGACATCCTCAATAAAGCCCATGGATAACATGACATCTGCTTCATCAAGAACAAGGGTGCTGCACTGCTTCGGTTTGAAGGTATGGCGGCGCAGGTGGTCAAGCAGTCTTGCCGGGGTGGCGATGACGATGTCGGCACCTTTTGAAAAGGAGCGGATCTGTTTCCGGATGTCTTCTCCGCCCGTCAGCACAGCCGTACGGAAGCCTTCGTTATGGGCCAGCAGTTTTCTTGCCGTATCCGCCGTCTGCAAGGCCAGTTCCCGGGTCGGCACAAGTATCAGGGCATCTGGAAAATGCTTTCCTTTGCCCTGGGGCATCAGACGCTCCACAATCGGAATCAGATAAGCCAGAGTCTTGCCGGAACCGGTAGGAGACTGGATGAGAAGATCCTTTCCTGCAAGGGCATCCGGTATGGTTGTCTGTACCTCGGAAAAGGATGTGATATGCATGTCAGCTAAGGCAAGCTGCGCAGGTTCAGTCAGTTCTTTTATTTCCATAGCACGAACAATACCACAAACTCTTACTGAAGTACATGGGCATATCAGCATGCATTCTTTACTTCAGGTGTTACTATAAGGTTACTGGAGGCAACTATGGCACATTATGAATACAGCCCGAAAGGGACATGTTCCACCCGCATGATTTTTGAAATCAGCGATGATGACAGAGTGGAAAGTCTGCAGGTCATCGGCGGCTGCAATGGCAATCTCAAGGGTATCGGTGCACTGATCAGGGGCATGAAGACAGAGGATGTCATCAACAGACTGGAAGGGATCCGCTGCGGCTTCAAGCCGACCAGCTGCCCGGATCAGATCGCCGAAGCGCTCAAGTCCTATAAACAGTAAGGATGGTTCCGCAGATTGCGGAATCTTTTTCTTTGACAGGTATGATAGAATGATTTCGTTATGAAAATATATACCAAAGAAATGAAACTGGAAGCGGGTGCAGCTGACGGCATCTGGCTGGATTACAGAGAACATACTTTCCTGTTCTTCATCAAGGACAGAGTCTGGCAGAAGGAAGAGATCAAAGCAGCCCATCACCGGGATACGGCGGTTGCCTTTGTACAGGAAGGCATTGTAGACCTGTTTCTCTTGACGATTGAGGACTGTCTGGAGTGTTCGGATATACCTTTCTGTATCAAAGATGCAGGAAAGGATCTGATTGCATCGCTGCAGGATGAAAAGGATTATGAATGGGAGTCTGTGCTGGTGAATGAAGATGGTTCGATTGCCTTTGTCAGGGATGGCAGCTTCACCCTTAACGATTCAATGATCCTGAAACATGCTCTGGCTGAAAGATTGGAAGAGACGTATACTTCCGCTGACTTTGATGCGGCATATGAAAAGCTGGCTGAAAAGAAAGAACCGTATGAAATGGAAGGGGATGCGCTCTTTCAGGAGGTACAGAAGAAATGATGTGGCTCTCTATGATCATATTAGTTGTTCTGGATCAGGTGACCAAGGTAATGGCTGCTGCCAACGGCGGGGTTCATATCGAGGTGATTCCGGGTTTCTTCTACCTGAATTATCTTGAAAACACCGGGGCGGCATGGAGTATGTTTGCAGGAAGAACCGGTATTCTGACACTGGTATCCGCCTTTGCGGCAGGGCTGATGCTGTGGTATCTGCTGACTAAGAAACCGGAACGCTGGACAAAGGCAGCACTGGTGCTGATGATTGCCGGAGCAGCCGGCAATTTCATTGACCGGCTGGTTCTTGGCTATGTGCGGGATTTCATGGATTTCTATATTTTCGGCTATGATTTCCCGGTGTTCAATGTAGCGGATATGGCATTGACGATCGGGGTGATCATCCTGATACTGGCAGCGCTGACAGGAGACAGAAAAGCACATGCATGAAGAAAAATATACGGTAGAAACAGAAAGTCCGGTCCGCATTGACAGGTATCTTTCTTCCGTTTCTGATCTTTCCCGTACCCGTGTACAGGAACTCTGTGAAGAGGGTAAGGTAAAGGTTAATGGAAAGAGCGTCAAGAGCTCATTCAAAGTGGAAGAAGGCATGGAAATCACAGCTGAAGTGCCGGAAAATACAGAGATTGAAGTATTGCCGGAGAATATCCCGCTGGATATTCTGTATGAAGACAGTGATATTATCGTTATCAATAAACCCAAGGGCATGGTTGTTCATCCTGCCCCGGGCAATGAACACGGTACGCTGGTCAATGCACTGCTGTACCATTGCCATGATCTTTCCGGCATCAACGGAAAGATCCGTCCGGGCATTGTCCATCGGATTGATAAAGATACAACCGGGTGTCTGGTTGCGTGCAAGAATGATATGGCCCATCGGGCCATTGCGGCCCAGCTTGCCGATAAGACATGCCATCGGGAATATAAAACCGTTGTGGAAGGCATTCTGGAACATGATGCGGCTGTCATTGATGCGCCGATCGGACGTGATCCACGGGACCGTCAGCGCATGGCGGTGACGGACATTCATTCCCGTGAAGCCAGAACCCATTACCGGGTGCTGGAACGGTTTCCTGATACAACCTATGCGGAGTGCCGGCTTGAAACCGGACGCACCCATCAGATCCGTGTTCATATGAAGTACTGCGGGCACCCGGTGGTTGGCGATGAGAAGTATGGACATAAATGTAAGATCATGGATACGCAGGGACAGGTTCTTCATGCCTATAAGCTGACGCTGATCCATCCTTCTTCCGGGAAAGAAATGAGCTTTGAAGCACCGCTGCCGGCGTACTTTGAAGAACTGCTGGCATTGCTCAGGAAACAGAAAGGATAAAGCATATGGATGAAAGAAAGGATGTATTGAGCTGGGATGAATATTTCATGGGACTGGCACATCTTTCAGCGCTGCGTTCCAAGGATCCCAATACCCAGGTCGGGGCAGCGATTGTAGATGAGAACCACCGGGTCGTGTCGGTCGGCTATAACGGGATGCCCAAGGGATGCGATGATAAGGTGTTTCCCTGGGCCAGGGAAGGAAAGCTGCTGGATACCAAATATGCGTTTGTGGTTCATGCGGAGCTGAATGCCATTCTCAATTCCAAATGGCCGGTAGCCGGCTGTACGCTGTATGTATCGCTGTTTCCCTGCAATGAATGCGCCAAGGCCATCATTCAGTCCGGGATCCGCCGCATTGTCTATGAATCAGACAAGTATGCCGACAGTGAAACAACCAGAGCTTCCAAGCAGATGCTGAAGGCGGCCGGGGTCGAACTCAAGCAGCTTGATACAAAGATCATTTTATCCGTTACCAAGGAACCCAATCCTGAATATAACGAAAAGAAAGCCTGAATTTCAGACTTTCTTTTTCAATAGCTTCTGCGTATTGGCAAAGTGCAGCTTGGCTGTTTTCTCCAGTTCTGCAAAGCCGTATTTCTCAACAAACCTCAAAGCGCACCGGTCTGTTTCCGCCCCGGCCCCTTTATGAAAGGACATGCCGTATCTGCTTTCCATGTCATCCATATACTGCACAAAGGCATAGCGGGCAATCATGGAAGCAGCCCCGACAGCTGGATATCTGCTTTCCGACTTTGTTTCAAAGTGAAGGCCCCGTATGATCTGCGGCTGGCCGGCAAGATAGCGGTAGTAGGAACGTTCCGGGGTAAACTGGTCCACCATCATGAAGGCAGGCAGCTGTATTTTGCGGGCCAGGCCGATATAGGCCGCATTGTGCATGATGGCCTTGATGGCATTGATGTTGTAGGTTTCATGGGCTTTGTTATAGCGCTCCGGGGGCAGAGTGACAAGGCAGTACGGCAGCAGTTCCATTAAAGATGGAACTGTGCGACGGATGTCTTCATCTGATACTGCCTTTGAATCAGTAACCCCCAGTTTCTTCAGGGCAGGCAGATTCTTTTCCTCTACATAGGCGGCACAGACACAGACCGGACCGAAGTAATCCCCGGTACCGACTTCATCACTGCCGGCCTGAGGGAAAATGAGACGGGTATGTTCCTGTGCGGTCTGCTGACTGACATCAGCTTCTTTCATGAAAGGAGAAGCGTAGACCAGTGCATCTCTGCCCTGAAAGAGGGTTTTGCCGGAGGAATAGCAGGTAATGACACAGTTTTCCGGCCGCAGCTGCCACTTTGTGTAGGCAGGGGAAGGATGGTGTTCAGTTTCCTTCCAGGTATTGTACAGTTTCTCTTCCTGTACAGAATCAAGTTTCAATGTAATACTCTGTGTGCTCATGCCACTATTGTAGCGGATTGAGCGGCCGGGAGTATAATCAGAATCATCAGGAGTGACATATGACGACTTATACATGGATCAATATTGCCATGGCAGTATATCTTGCCTTTAAATTCTACAGAGGATGGCATAAAGGCGTTCTTCTGTCTCTGCTCAGTACATTGGGGACATTCCTGTGTGTGTACGGGGCATATTATTTTTCCGGACAGCTGGCGGATACGGTTTCCCTGTATCCCAAAAGCAGCGTGCCGTTTTCGGGTACATTGATTGGAGATACGATCTATCCTTATCTCAACCGCATCATTCTGGCCGTGCTGCTGTTTGCCGTACTGAAGATTGTTCTGTTACTGGCTGAGGGGATTATTTCTTCGATCAGAAAACTGCCGGGCATTCATGCTGTGAGCAGATTATGCGGGGGTATCTTCGGATTAGTGACCGGCGGGCTTGTTCTGGCCATTGTGTGTGTCTTTCTGCACCTGCCGCTGATTTCCAATGGCGAAGATATCATTGCCCATACAGGCTTTGCCTATATCGATACAGAGGTGCAGAAGGCAGGTGAAATGGTGCTTGGCAGTTCCTATCAGAAGTATCTTGATCTAATGAATGGCAGGACGGATTCGATCAGTACGGATGCCATTGCGGATACGATTGAAGAAACCTATCAGAATATGAATGAAACGCAGAAGGAAGAAGTGAATTCTGTCCTGTCACAGTATGGGGTCAGTGATATCGACAGTCTGAAAGCGCAGTACAACAGCCTCAGTGAGCAGCAGAAGGAACAGCTGAAACAGGCGCTGTCAGACAGCAGTCTTTCATCAGAAAGTACGGAGGGAGATACGAATGTCCAGTGAAAGCAGTTTGGAACTCAATGTCATACAGGAACAGATGGAGAAGTACTGTGCTTTCTCATTGAGCAGACAGTATATTCATGATGAGAAGCCGACTTATGATCCGCTTGTCATCCGCCAGAACCAGAGCCGGATCAAAGAAGCACTTGAATGTGTCCGCCTGTATGATACGGTGCCGATGGGCGGCATCAGGGATATCAGAAATGAGCTGGAAGGCGCCCGTAAGGGAAGAGTTCTTACGGAAGCGGAGCTGATGGATGTGATTGCGCTTCTGAATGGCGTAAAAAGTGCAGCCGGCTATGAGAAGGGACTTGGCGAAACAGAACATACCGCACTCCATGAGCTGTTCTCATCATTGACGGTACATGACAGCCTGCTGAAGCTTCTGAACAGCTGTCTGAACAGCTATGGGGAAGTCAAGGACAACGCTTCCCCCTCCCTGAAGGAAGTGCGCTCACAGTTAAGACGCATGGATGGGGAGCTGGCCGAAGCGGCCCGACGATTTAAGGCAGCCCACAGCGATTCCATTGTGGATGCGATCCTGACGGAGCGCAGCGGCCGTATGACCGTTCTTGTCAAAGCTTCGGATAAAAATCTCTATGGCGGCATGGTTTATGGGGACAGTGCCTCCGGCAGTGCCAGCTATATTGAACCGGCAGCCTTTGTGCCGCTGAACAACCGGAAGGAAAACCTGAAGGCAAGAGAAGCGGATGAAGTGCATAAGGTACTTTTGAAATGTTCCCGGGCCGTGCAGCAGAATGCAGAAGCATTGATTGCCGATATTGAAACACTGGCGCTTCTGGATGAAGTGTTTGCCAAAGCCCAGTGGGGCCTGAAACACGATGCTGTGGCAGCGACATTAAGTGAGAACAAGGAAATCCGCATTGAAAGGGCAAGACATCCTCTGATCGACCGGGAAAAAGTCGTGGCCAATGACTATCATCTGTCTGCCCCGCATACGACCTTACTGATTACCGGACCCAATACCGGCGGCAAAACCGTATCCATGAAGATCATCGGCCTGTTTGTTCTGATGACCTACTGCGGGATGCCGGTGACATGCGACAGTGCCGTACTGCCGTATTTTGATCATGTGTATGTGGATATCGGGGATGATCAGAGTGTCGTCTCTTCGCTTTCCAGCTTCAGTGCGCATATGATCAAGCAGGCTGAGATTACCCGCAATGCGACCGGAAATTCGCTTGTTCTTCTGGATGAGATCGGCTCCGGTACCGATCCGAGTGAAGGTGAAGCCCTGGCCATTGCCATCCTCAATGATCTCAGACAGAAAAAATGCATGACCGTAACTACCACCCATTACAACCGCCTCAAGGCCTATGGCAAGCGTCATGATGACATCCTGCTGGCCAGTGTGATGTTCGATCATGAAAAACTGACGCCTACCTATCAGTATGTGGAAGGGCTGACCGGCCAGTCTAATGCTTTTGAGGTGGCATCCCGCTATGGCCTTCCGGATCGTATTGTCCGTTATGCCCGCTTTCTGAAGGCACAGGCCAGAACAGAAGAAGATGAGCTCATTGACAAGCTGGAAAAACAGCTCAATGAAACCGTGCAGAAAAATGAGGAGCTTGAAAAGCTCATTGCGGAAAATAAGAAAGAACAGGAAGCACTGAAGAAGCAGAATCATGCCCTGGAGACAAAGAAAGATGCCATTCTGGCGGAAGCACAGAAACAGGCCGATGCCTATGTGGAAGAAGCGCAGCAGAAAGCCGACCAGATTCTGAAAGAGATGCGCCGCAGCCAGACGACTATGAAATACCATCAGGTCATTGAAAAGAAACATGCCCTGAATGAAGTTATTGAAGAAAAACAGGAAAAGCAGCCGGCTGTACATGCCGACTACAAGGTGGGAGATGCGGTGGAACTGCGTTCAACCGATCAGGTGTGTGAGATCATCCGTATTGAAAAGAAGGATATCACGGTCATGCTCAATGGCCGGGAAGTCAGAGTCAAGAAGAACCAGATCCGTCCTTCTCTGCATGTTATTCCGAAGATGAAAGAACAGCCTTCTGTGGCTGTATCGCATCACTCAGCTTTTGCCAGTGTGCCGCATGAAGTCAATCTCATCGGCATGCATGTGGATGAAGCGATGGAAGAGCTGGATGCGTATCTGGATGAAGTGAAGGTGGCCGGGCTGAAAGGCTGCCGCGTGATTCATGGCGATGGATCAGGCGCATTACGCAAAGCGGTTCATGAACGGCTGGCCCGGGATAAGGCTGTGAAGTCGTTCCGGCTTGGTACGCCGGGGGAAGGCGGTACCGGGGCAACGGTTGTGGAAATGAAATAGTATGGACACTGAATATATCAAGGCTAAATTAAGCAATGTTCCGCATGCACCAGGTTCCTATCAGATGAAGGATGTGCATGGGGAGATCATCTATGTCGGCAAGGCCAAGGACCTGCATAACCGGGTGAATTCCTACTTTGTCGGCTCGCATAACTTCAAGACAACCAAGATGGTATCGCACATTGAAGACTTTGATTTCATTGCGACCAAAACCGAAAAAGAAGCGCTGATCCTTGAGATCAATCTCATCAAGAAATACCGTCCCCGCTACAATATCCAGTTCATGGATGATTCTTCCTATCCCTATATCAAGCTCACCCATGAAAAGTATCCGCGCCTGCTGATCGCAAGAGACATGAAGAAAGATAAAAAGGCCCATTATTACGGACCTTTTCCGGATGCCGCGGCAGCTCGCAACACCCAGAAGCTGCTGCAGTCTCTCTATCCTTTCCGAAGATGTACTCAGATGCGTGATAAAGTCTGTCTTTACTACCATATGGGGCAGTGCCTCGGTCCCTGTGAATACGACATTGATCCTTCTGTCTATGAAGAAATGAAAGACAAGGTTGCCCGCTTCATGAACGGGGATACCGGGGATATCATCAGAGAACTCAGGCAGAAGATGATGGATGCCAGTGTAAATCTGGATTTTGAAAGAGCCCAGTCTTATAAAGACATGATTGAAAGTGTCAGCCATGTCGTCAAGGACCAGCAGCTGATTGAAAAGGACAGCCAGGGTTCCTTTGATGTCTTTGCCTGGTATGAGGATAAAGGCTATCTTTCCATTGCCGGCTTCTTAGTCAGAAGGGGAACGGTGCTGAATAAGGAATTCCGTCTGCGGCCGATTTACGGGGAGGCGGAAGAAGAATTCCAGTCCTTTCTGATTCAGTACTATCAGGATCATCCGGTTTCTTCGCTGGTTGTGATTCCCAATACCATTGCGGAAGAAACTGCATCCCAGCTCAGTGAAATCATCGGCACCAATGTGTTCAGACCGATGAAAGGCTATCGCAGGAAGCTGATTGAGATGTGTGTGGACAATGCACAGAAGCAGCTTGAGCTCAAGTTCAATACGGTGGAGAAACAGGCCAGTGAAACCGAAGAAGCCGTAAAGGAACTGAGCCGGCTTGCCGGAAGAGATATGAACCGGGTAGAGCTGTTTGATAACTCTCATATCTCCGGTACATTCACCGTTGCGGCCTGCGTTGTTTATGAAAACGGGGAACCGGACCGTAAGGATTATCGTCTCTATCGTCTTCATACCGCCAATTCAGATGTGGATTCCATGAAAGAAGTGGTCTACCGGCGCTATTTCCGTCTGCTGAAGGAAGAGGGGCGGATGCCGGATGGAATTCTTGTGGATGGCGGCCGCATCCAGATTGATGCAGCGGAAGAGATCCTGACGTCGCTTGGCTTACAGGATACGATCAGGGTGCTGGGCCTGGTCAAGGATGACAAGCATACGACCAGTGCACTGATGAATACTGATGGCAGTACGTTTGATGTTGCCAAGGATTCTTCTCTGTTTTTCCTTTTGACCCGCATGCAGGATGAAGTGCACCGGGTGGCCATTTCCTATCACCGCAAGCTGCGTTCCAAAGCACAGACCCGTTCCATCCTGGATGAAGTGGATGGGGTAGGACCGAAGCGCAAAAGACTGCTGCTCAGAAAGTTCGGCAGCTTTACCGCCCTTAAGGCAGCTGATGAAGAGGAAATTGCGGCATATGTTCCCAGAGAAGTGGCACACAATGTGTATGCGGCCCTGCATGATGAAAAAAAAGATTCGGAATCTGAAGGTTA